>JARBTY010000012.1 GCA_029239935.1 Clostridia bacterium
CGGGGTTCAGCCTCATTTGGTTCAGGAAACAGATATGAGTCAGGAAGGCATTGTAGAAGAAAAAGATTTTTTTGAAGGGTATGATGAAATAGAGACATTACCGCCAGACATGGATTCAGAACTCTTTACAGAGGAAATGATAAATGGTACAGATGAAATGCAGACTGCAGACAGCAACGAGCAAGGCAATACCGAAATAACAGACCCTACTGTGGCAGCTACACATATTGAAGAACCACAAAGTTTTGCAGCAATCATTACAAAAAAGAATGCCCTTATAGCTGACAAAAATGAATCAGGTCAGGAAAATACAGTAGCTGTGGATAAAAATCTAGACGTGAGTTATTTTGTTGAAGAAAAAATGTTAAGAGAGCAAAGCAGGGCCATGCAGGTTGAAGAGCTCACCCAATATGTGGCCAATGAAAATCTTGACAAAGAAGCAAAATCTAAAGCGGCAGAAAATCTTTTGGCTATCCAGGAACGTATTGAGAAAGAAAGCAGTGCTGAAGCACTTCTTAGAGCTAAAGGTTTTAAAGAAGTTTATGTGAGAATAGATGATAACAGTGTAGATGTGGTTGTTAATAAAGAAAACCTATCAGAGTCTGATATTGCTCAGATTGAAGAAATTGTCAATAGGAAAACAGGTTATAGTGTAGGTAAAATTAAAATTACACCACTTAAGGGTATTGCAAAAGAAGAAGTAAACCAGTAAAATAGCAGAGGCTGACTTTTAAAGTCAGTCTTTTTTCAATAATAAAATTGCAACGCCTAGACTTTTTGTATATAATAAGAGAATAGGATAAGATATCATTAGGAGGTATGGAGTGTGGACGAACAAGTAAATGTAAGTATAGAACAGGCGCATGAAATGGATCAGGTTCAGATTGCAGATGACGTTATTGCAGTTATAGCAGAGATAGCCACCTTAGAAGTAGAAGGCATGGTCAGTACAGCACCAACAAAAAATGATTTTGTTCAAGCCATCAGCCGTAAAAAGGGACCAAGAGGTGTCAAAGTGGAGGTAGGCGATGGAGAAGTTTTTATAGATATCATGGCAACAGTGAAATATGGTGTTAAAATACAAAAGGTATGTTTAGAAGTTCAAGAAAAGGTAAAGAATTCAGTTGAAACCATGACAGGCCTACAAGTAACTTCGGTTAACGTACATGTTGTTGGTGTTTTTTTCGACAAAGAAAAACAAGCTTAATGAGAAGTACCATATAAGCTAATCCTGATGCATCAACAGCCAGGGTTAGCTTAACTTAATAAGGAGGAAAAAATGACTAGACGTAATGCCAGGGAACTCATTATGCAGATGCTTTATGAGTCAACCTTTCACAATGGAGAAGATACAGAACGTTTGCTTTATGAAAAGCTGAATGAAATCAAAGAAAAAGATGAAAAAGGCAATAAAGCAGTGATTAAATTTATAGAGGATGAATACTTTGGGATATTGACCCATCTGGATGAAATAGATAAACTGATTGAAAAGAGTGCAGTAAACTGGACCATTAGCCGAATTGCCAGAGTAGATCTTGGAATATTGAGGCTTGCAACCTATGAACTCAAATGGCAGCAGGACATCCCAAGGAAAGTAGTCGTTAATGAGGCACTTGAAATAGCCAAAGCTTATAGTACGGATAAATCCCCACAATTCATCAATGGGATATTAGGTAATGTTATTAAAATCCTTGAGGAATAACTATGAAAAGAAAAATTATATCTGTTTGGGAAGCTAATGCCTATGTCAGCAGATTGATAGAAGAAGATTATATGCTCAGTGATTTATGGCTGCAGGGAGAAATCTCCAACTGTAAATACCATCATTCGGGGCATATCTATTTTACAATAAAAGATGAGCGGGCAAGTATCAGTGCGGTGATGTTTGCAAGAGATGCATCAAAGCTTAGTTTTAAGCTTTTGGATGGCATCAGTATTTATGCACGGGTTCGGATTACACTTTATGAAAAAACAGGAGCTTATCAAGCTTATGTCCATGATATCGAAAAGCAAGGAAAGGGCCTTTTGTATGAAAAATTTGAGGCTCTTAAAAAAAGCCTTGATCAGGAAGGGCTCTTTGATGCAAGGCACAAAAAAGAAATCCCCGATTTTCCCCGGAAGGTAGGGATTATAACGTCTATTACAGGCGCCGCGATTAAAGATATTGTGCAGGTATCGGGTAGAAGAAATACAGCCATACCGCTGTATATTTACCCAACCCACGTACAAGGAGAACTGGCCGTTAAGGAGATTGTAGGGGCCATTCAAAAGGCGAATGAAGAGGCGCTTGTAGATGTACTAATACTCGCCAGAGGAGGAGGCTCCATTGAGGACCTATGGGCATTTAATGAAGAAAAGATAGCAAGGGCTATCTTTGCATCTGACATCCCTATTGTTTCGGCTATAGGGCACGAGATTGATTTTACCATAGCCGATTTTATCAGTGATAAAAGAGCCGCGACGCCATCGGCAGCAGCAGAAATTGTTTTTCCTGCCCAGACTGAGCTCAGTGAAGTCGTTAAAAGATATGCCGCGTCTTTGCATTACATGATGCATCAAAGGCTTAAATACTCAAAAGAAAAGCTGGAGCACCTTGTAAGCCGGCCTGTATTTAAGACAAAAGATAGATTTTATAAAGATAAGATGCAGGAAGTGGATAGCTTGGTTCAGGCACTTAACAGCCATTATAAGCGTTTGTTAACAGAGGATTTTAATCACTATGATAAGCTCGTTGGCGAGCTGGAAAAATTGTCTCCTCTGATGACTTTAAAAAGAGGTTACAGTTTAGTCACGACTTCAGAAGATAAAATGGTTAAGTCCATACAAGATGTAAGTGCAGAGGAAATACTGCGTATTACCGTAAGTGACGGTACATTCAAGGCAAAAGTTTGTGATAAGGAGAAGTAGATATGCCCAAAAAAGTACAGAAAAACTTTGAAAGTTCTATTGCAGAGTTAGAAGATATTGTGTCCTTCCTTGAAAAAGGAGAAGTATCATTAGAAGAGAGTATCAAAAGATATAAGGATGGCATGGATCTTGCGGCATATTGTCTGTCAGTTCTTAAAAAAGCAGAACAAGAGATTTATGTCTATGAAGAAGACCATTATAAAAAGATTGAAGGGGAGGATTGGAAGTGAAAGAAGATATGAAAAGCTATCAGACGTTAGTCAATGGGTATCTTCAAGAAGCACTTCCAAAACCAGTCGGTGAGTTTAAGTTGCTCTATGAAGCCATGAGATACAGTCTAGAGGCGGGGGGCAAGCGCATCCGGCCGATTCTTATGCAATTGGCTTATGAGGCTGTGGGTGGCAAGGAGGACATATCCAGGTATTTATGTGCCATTGAAATGATTCATACCTATTCGTTGATTCATGATGATCTTCCGGCCATGGATAATGATGATTTAAGAAGAGGCAGACCTACCAATCATATTGTTTTTGGAGAGGCGACCGCAATCCTCGCTGGAGATGGGCTCCTCAATGAAGCTTTTGAATACATGCTTGAAGACGCCATAAGCCATGGGGGTATAGAGAGAGTTCGGGCGATCCATATATTAAGCCAGGCAAGCGGTACCAAAGGGATGATAGCGGGTCAGATTTTAGATATGACCAGTGAGAATCAGGTCATATCCTTTGAAACGCTGGAGACAATCCACAGATATAAAACCGGCGCGCTGATTACGGCAGCCACAAAAATGGGTGCAGTACTTGGGCTTGGCAGCAAAAGTGAAATAGATGCACTGGAGGCTTATGGACAGTATATTGGTAAAGTTTTTCAAATTATAGATGATGTACTGGATGAAGTATCAACAGATAAAGTTTTGGGTAAACCAGTAAAAAGTGATGAAAAAAATCATAAAAATACGTACCTGAGTTTTTATAGTGTAGAGGAGAGTTGTCAAATTGCAGAGCGTTTGACAGCTAAGGCACTAGAGGTCCTAAAACGTGTGAAAGGCAATACAGATTTATTGGCCGAAATAGCAGTCTCATTGGCCAAAAGGACGAACTAAAGGGGGGGATACTATGCAGTATATTGGACAGCTGTCTGACAATAACATATTATGGGTAGCCATACTAAGCTGGTTTGTAGCACAAGCCTTAAAAGTATTGGTTACAGTTATTTACGAACATAAATTAGATTTGAGAAAGTTCTTTGCTTCAGGAGGTATGCCAAGTTCTCACAGTTCTTTTGTTGTGGCGTTGGCAATGGGGATAGGACAGGTGTATGGCTATGACCATGTCTTGTTTGCAATAGCTGCGGTATTTAGTTTTATTGTCATGTATGACGCAGCCAATGTAAGACTTGAAGCAGGCAAGCAGGCCGCGATCATCAATCAGATTATAGAAGTTCTGGAGGACCCAAATCTTAATCCAGAAGAGAGATTAAAGGAGATTCTAGGTCATACCCCCTTGCAGGTATTGGCTGGAGCAATACTTGGGATTATTGTAGCGATGATTTTTTTTGGTGGTTAAGCCAGTTGAAAAATACTGCCTTAACTGCTATAATATGTTAAAAGCGACTTATGACGTACTTTTCAAAAAATAAGATATCGTATGATTGTCTTAGGTTTTGAAAAGTGGGTGATAAGTTGATCACAAGAGAAGTAAAAATAAAAGTTATATCATACAAACATAAAAACTGAGATGACAATCCTCATTGATTGTCATTTTTTAAATGTATAGAAAATTTGGAGATCTTCAATCTGTTTCTGCAGAATACAATGAAGAAGAAAGAGGAGTAGATATGCTGGACATATTAAAAATCATTAATAGCCCGGAAGACGTCAAAAAACTTGCAGTCTATGAATTGAGGCAGCTGGCTAAAGAAATACGAACCTTTTTGGTACGGTCTTTATCCCAAACAGGCGGGCACTTAGCTTCCAATTTGGGTGTAGTAGAGCTGACTATTGCACTGCATTATGTATTTGATTCACCAAAAGATAAACTTATTTGGGATGTAGGGCATCAAGCTTATGTACATAAATTATTAACAGGCAGAAGAAAAGATTTCAAAACTTTAAGAAAAATAGATGGATTAAGTGGGTTTCCTAAGAAAAAAGAGAGTCCCCATGATGTTTTTGAGACAGGGCATAGTTCTACCTCCATATCAGCAGCATTAGGTATGGCAGTAGCCAGAGATTTAAAAAGAGAAGACCATCAGGTTGTTGCAGTTATTGGAGATGGCGCCCTTACGGGGGGGATGGCCTTTGAAGCCCTTAACAATGCTGGAAGGGGCAATACCAATCTGATTGTGATTTTAAATGATAATGAGATGTCAATCTCTAAAAATGTGGGTGGATTATGCAAGTATTTAAATAAACTGCGTTCAAGCAAAGACTATTTGAGGGTAAAAGAAGATGTGGAAGGGGTACTTGAGCAAGTGCCACTGGTTGGAGGCCATGTTGTTAATGCTATTAAACGGACGAAAGGAAGTCTTAAAAGTCTTCTGATACAAAATACATTATTTGAGCAGATCGGTGTAACCTATCTAGGGCCTATCAATGGGCATTCCTATGAAGAGCTTATCGCTATATTTGAAAATGCAAAGGTTATGAAAGGACCTGTGCTGATTCATGTAAAAACTAAAAAGGGCAAAGGATATCTGGCAGCAGAAAAAAAACCCAGTGAATTTCATGGGGTTCCGCCTTTTGATATTACCACTGGAAAAGGTATTTCTTCAAATACAGATATTACTTTTTCACAGGCTTTTGGAAAGGCCATGACAGTTTTAGCTAGAGAACAAGAAAAACTTGTAGCGGTTACAGCGGCTATGCCAGATGGCACGGGCCTATTGGAGTTTGCAAAAAATTATCCTAAAAAATTTTTTGATGTGGGCATTGCAGAGCAGCATGCAGTTACTTTTGCAGCAGGTCTTGCCACAGAAGGTTATAGACCTGTAGTTGCTGTTTATTCTTCTTTTTTACAAAGAGCCTATGATCAGATTTTGCACGATGTCTGCCTTCAAAATCTGCCGGTTATTTTTGCTATTGACAGGGCAGGGCTGGTAGGAGAAGATGGAGCGACCCATCAAGGGGTGTATGATATAGCCTTTTTGAGCAGTATGCCGCATATTAAAATACTATCACCTAAAGCACCGGAGGAGGTAGAGGCAGCCCTAAGGTATGCCTTAACAGTAGATGGTCCGGTAGCTATTAGGTATCCAAGAGGTTCTGTTCACATTGAAAAGGATTTGCTAGGAACCTATGAAGATATAAGTTTTAAAACTTTAAAACAAGGGAATAATATAGCCATATTGGCCACAGGGCGGATGGTAGAGGCGGCTCTTAGTGTTACAGCGCTGCTTGAGCAAAAAGGACTTCATCCCGCTGTTATAGAAGCACCGTGTATCGTGCCATTGGATGAAAAAGCGCTTGAAAAGATGCAAGATGAATATAACTATATCTTTACAATCGAGGATGGTATAATTAAAGGTGGTTTTGGAGAAAAAGTATTTTCTTATTTTGTTGAACATCAGCATCTCGTAAAAGGCAGTCAGTTTGGCTATCAAGATGGTATGATTGAACATGGAGATATAAAGAGTTTGTTAAAAAAATTACAGCTGTCTCCAGAGGCCATTGCTGATAAAATCATAACAATACTCGGGAAAGAGAGCAAATAGATGGAAGGTAAAGAAAGACTAGATCTGCTTATTACAGAAAGAAACTTGGCAGAGTCAAGAGAAAAAGCCAAAGCATACATTATGGCAGGAGTTGTTTATGTAGACGGGCAAAAAGAAGATAAACCAGGTCTCAAAGTCAAACGCAGCGCAGAGATTGAAGTCAGAGAAAAGATGAAATATGTCAGCCGTGGCGGGTATAAATTAGAAAAAGCTATGGCGGTATTTGATATTCTTTTAGAAGGTAAAGTATGTATGGATATAGGTGCCTCTACAGGAGGCTTTACCGATTGTATGCTTCAGAACGGTGCGATTAAGGTTTATGCAGTGGATGTCGGATATGGTCAGTTGGCCTGGAAGCTCAGACAAGACGCGCGAGTTATCTGTATGGAAAAAACCAATATAAGATATGTCACAACAGAACATATAAACGATGATATTTCATTTGCATCAATAGATGTTTCGTTTATTTCACTGGCTAAAGTACTTCTTCCGATTTGTCAGCTGCTCAGTGAAAAGGCTGAGCTTGTTGCACTGATTAAACCACAGTTTGAAGCGGGCAGAGAGCAGGTGGAAAAGCACGGGGTAGTAAGAGACCCCAAAGTCCATCAGCAGGTCATAGAAGCGGTATGGGAGTATGCAGAAAGCATTGGACTAGGTGTAAAAGGGCTGGATTTTTCACCTATAAAGGGACCGGAAGGAAATAGGGAGTATTTGATTCACCTTCAGAAAACATGTGAACACGCGCTTGAAAATCAAAAAACTCTTATTGAGAAAGTGGTAAACGCATCTCACCAGGCTTTATAGAGGGGGCAGAGGATGAAGCATATAGGAATCATTCCTAATTTATTAAGAGATACTGATTTAAATATGACAAGGACGATTGCAGCTTGGCTTGTTAAAGAAGGTTTTAAAGTCTATGCCACACAGCATATCACTGAGCAGGTTGAAAATATTTCTTTGAGCCTTACAGAAGGAGAAATTTATAAGGTCTGTGATATCATCATAGCCATAGGCGGAGATGGCACGATTTTGAGTGTTGCTGAAAAGGCCTGCCTTGTGGATGTACCGATTATTGGTGTTAACTTAGGTAGATTAGGATTTTTGGCAGATATTGAGCCGTCAGATCTAATAGATTCCCTTCAAAAACTCCTTCATGAGGACTATCAGATTGATGAAAGAATGATGCTTAAAGCCAAAGTGATAGATCCTAATGGGCAGGAACATATTTTTCATGCATTAAACGATATTAATTTGACAAGAGGAAGTTTTTCGAGGATTGCTGAATTTGAAATATTGATTAATGGAGAGTTTTGTGATGTGTATCCAGCTGACGGTATTATCGTCTCTACCCCAACAGGTTCTACCGCTTATAATCTATCAGCAGGGGGACCGATTGTCCTGCCGCATACGAAGGTTTGTATTGTGACACCTATTTGTCCCCATACCATTTACTCAAAATCCATTATCATGTCGTCAGAAGATACGGTTCAGATAAAGATATGTCATTACGATAATATTAATATGGAGTTAAATGTAGATGGCAAAACAAAGCTGTATTTAACCCCAAATCATTTTATACAAATAGAAAAATCACCTTATGTAACAAGACTTGTAAAATTATCAGAACTTAAATTTTTTGAAATTCTAAGGAAAAAAATAGTGGAAAGGCGCAGATAAAATGGGAATGAAAGAACAAAGGCAATCGACCATACTAGGCTTAATTCAGAAAAATGAGATTGAAACACAGGAGGATTTGGCTCAGGCTTTAGAAAATAAGGGCTTTAGTGTAACACAGGCTACCGTATCAAGGGATATTCGCGAGTTAAGGCTCACAAAAGTAGCGAGCAAAGCAGGTGGACAAAAATATATTGCCTTATCACATTATGAACAGCAGGTTTCTGAGAAAGTTATAAGAGTTTTCAAAGATGCCTTTGTGGGCATGGACTTTGCAGGCAATATTATCGTTATTCGTACCCTGACAGGTATGGGGAATGCCGTAGCGGCGGCCATTGATGCCTTTAACTTTGATGAAATAGTGGGTACACTTGCGGGAGATGACACCATATTTTGTGCCGTGCGAACGGCCGATCATATGACAGAAGTAATGAGTAAGTTTAAAGATATTCTCAATTCATAGAGTTAGGAGTGGATCATGAATGCTAACCTATCTTAGAGCAAGGAATATAGCCCTTATTGAGACCGTAGAATTACAGCTAGGGTCAAACCTTAATATTTTCAGCGGCGAAACAGGAGCAGGCAAATCCATGCTTATCGATTCGATACAGTTTGCCATAGGCAACAGAACCTCAAAACATATTATAAGAAAAGGGCAGGATTTTGCAGCAGTAGAACTTATTTTTCATGATAAAGTAGGACTTGGACTCAAATACTTAACGGATTGTCATATTGCTTATAAAGACAAGGAGATTATCATCGAAAGAGTACTGTATCAGTCTGGCAGAACCCTCTATAAAATCAACAACAGCTCGGCAACCAGACAAATGGTTAAAGAATTGTCAGCGCTTTTGATTGATGTACATGGACAGCATGAGCCGCAATCTCTTTTGGAAGTTTCTAAACATATTAAAATGCTTGATAGCTTTGGGGGAGAAGCTTTTAGTGCTAAAAAAGAAACTTACAAAAAACTTTTTGAAAAATGGCAGCTGGCCAAAGAGCATTTAGAGAAAATAGGGGATAATGACAGAAAAAGACTTCAGTTAAAAGACATGTTAACCTTTCAGATTCAGGAGATTGCCAGTGCAAAGCTTAAGCCAAATGAAGAAAAAGAACTGAAGGATGAATTTCAGGTGCTTTCTCATGCAGAGAAAATTATGCTTCAATACCAGAAGGCTTATGAGTATTTAGATGGCAGCAATGAATTTAGTGCCTCCTTGCTGTTAGGAAAAGCTGTACAAGCAGTGCAGGATATCAGTGGTATTACAGCCGAGATAAAAGCCTTGTATGAACAGCTGGTTTCAATAGAAGCGAATCTTCAGGATGTGACTTATCAAATAAGAGCCTTTAAAGACACGATAGACTATTCGCCAGAAGTGTTGGTAGAAATACAAAACAGATTAGACATCATCTATAGACTCAAGCAAAAGTATGGGGCATCAGTCGAAGATATTCTTGCCTATCAAGCGGCATGTGAAAAGGAATTAAATGAGTTGCTAGACGGAGATTACAATAAAGAAAAGCTTCTAAAAGAAATTGAAGAGACAGAAAAGGAACTCAATAGACTCGCAGCAGTTATGGCGCAGGACAGAAAAAAAATAGCTGATAAAATAGAAAAAAAGATAGACGCTCATCTCCATGACCTTCAAATGCCTTATGCTAAGTTTGAAGTGGCGATTAATGATTTGGAGACCTTCAACAGATCCGGTAAAAACGATGTTGAGTTTCTGATCCGGACCAATTTAGGAGATGATATGCACCCTTTATCAAAAATTGCATCAGGTGGAGAGATCTCAAGGGTAATGCTGGCCATTAAAGCGGTACTGGTCCTTGGGGATACGATTGATACAGTTATTTTCGACGAAATTGATACGGGGATAAGCGGCGTGGCAGCCCAGAAGGTAGCAGAAAAACTGGCTGTTTTATCAAAAGACAGACAAGTCATCTGTATTACCCATCTGCCACAGATAGCCGCAATGGGAGATACCCATTATCTCATTGAAAAACAAGTGAGAAATCAAACAACCAGCACTCATTTAAAAGAGTTAAATCTTGTCAAAATCCAAGAGGAACTTTGCAGGCTAATGGGCGGGATAGTTACGGCCAATACGATGCAGAGTGCTAAAGAAATCAAAGAACTCGCTGACCACTATAAAAAAAGTATATGTAGTTAATACATGTGCTTTTTTTCATATCCGTAAAAATAGTTTTTTGGGTTGTATAAATGCCTCTAAAAAAGGATATTTTAAAAATATGACAGCAAAAAGACATAGGATGTGAAGCGAAATGAGACATAGAAAAAAGAAAAAGGTTTTTATAAGTTTTATTATGTTGATAGTTTGTATGGTGATAGCAAGTCCTATTATTATTTCCTACTATTATCTGCCCAAAGAAGTTAAACTTATCGTAGGCAAAGAACATATATTTGATTTTGATATTCCCCTTAAAGCCAGTGTATTAAAAGATAAAAATATTTCAGTAAAAAGTGAAGATAACGACCAAATGGATACAGAGGCCATCATGCTCAACAGGCCTTTGCATGTCAGCATGAATGAAATAGGGAGAACGGACGTTACGTTATCCTTTTTAGGCGTTATTCCGCTCAAAACAGTGTCTGTGGAAGCTGTTTCTGACCGTCAGGTTATCCCATCTGGTAAAATTGTAGGCATCAAGGTAGATACAAAAGGTATATTGGTATTAGGGGTAGGGCAGTTTGAGATAGAAGGCCAAGTAGCCGCTCCTTGCAAAGGGCTTATAGAACCTGGGGATATGATTCTAGAGTGCAATGGGACAGAGCTGCAGACTAAGGAAGATCTAAGGGATCAGGTTGAACAGTCGAAAGAGGCAGGCATAGCGTTAAAGGTTCTAAGAGATAAAGAAATCAAGCAGATTACCATATACCCAAGGTACTCTTTATTTGATAATGAATACAAAATTGGACTGTGGATTAGGGATAGTACACAAGGGATAGGTACCATCACTTATGTAGATCCTGCAACAGGTCAGTTTGGCGCCTTGGGGCATGGTATTACAGATACAGATACTAAAAAGCTTATGCCGATACGAGACGGCAATATTATTACAACAACGATTACAAACATTAAAAAAGGAAAAAAGGGGGTTCCTGGTGAAATCAGCGGAGTAATAGAATACGATGATAAAAATATCATTGGACAGGTGGTAAACAATACACCCATTGGCATCTACGGAGAACTTCATGAAGATGTCACAGAAGATATAAAATATAACAAAATCCCCATAGCTTTTCAAGATGAGGTGCATGAGGGAAAGGCTTCTATTTTAGTGGGGCTGGCTAACGATAAAGTAGAGGAATATGAGGTTTATATTCAAAAGGTTTCAAAATATAGTAATGAGCCTGCCAAAGGTATGGTCATTAAGATAGTGGATGAGAAACTATTAGCCCTTACCAATGGCATTATACAGGGCATGAGCGGGAGTCCTATACTTCAAGATGGCAAATTAATAGGGGCTGTAACCCATGTTTTTATTCAGGATCCAACAAGAGGATATGGTATATTTATAGAAAATATGATTAATAATGAAAAAAGATAGTGGGAATTGTAAAAATAAAATAAAAATTACAAAAAATGGTATTGATATTTTCTAAACTATTAGGTATAATTAATTTAGTATTTTTCAAAAAATCATATTATTTTTAGGGGGGTTACTTTTGTTTGAGCAAAAAATGAAAATATTGATAGCAGATGACAACAAGGATTTTTCTGACATACTCACTGAGTTTATTAATAGACAGGAAGATATGCAGGTAGTCGATGTTGCGGGAAATGGCGAAGAAGCTTGTACCCTGATTGAGCAAACAGAACCAGAGATTGTTATATTAGATGTTATTATGCCGTATTTGGATGGTATTGGTGTACTGGAAAGAGTCTTAACAATGAATCTTAAGAAAAGACCATTGTTTGTGATGCTTTCAGCAGTAGGACAAGATAAAATAACAGAACGAGCTCTTTCGTTAGGAGCAGAATACTATATTGTTAAACCTTTTGATATGGATACATTGATCAATAGAATCAGACAGCTTAAAAATATGTCTGTAAAAACAAGTAGTTCTTCCTCAGCATATACAAATCTGACGAGTTCAAAATCACTATTACCTAAGGCAAAGGGGATGCCGACTCAACATACTTTGGAAACAGAAGTAACAAATGTGATTCATGAAATAGGTGTACCAGCACATATTAAAGGTTATCAGTATCTAAGAGATGCCATCATTATGGTTATCAATGATATGGATATACTTAATTCCATCACCAAACAGCTTTATCCTAATATTGCAAAACATTACAATACGACCCCAAGCCGTGTAGAGCGGGCTATTCGCCATGCTATTGAAGTGGCATGGAGCCGTGGTAAAATGGATACAATAGACAAATTGTTTGGCTATACGGTTAATAACGGTAAAGGCAAACCCACAAACAGCGAATTTATTGCACTTATTGCAGATAGACTACGCCTTGAAATGCAAGTAGGGTAATCATTGATAGTCATACGATAGAGTTGAGTAGTATTTAGAGAAAATAGACCAATAAACTATTAAAAATCGGCTATAAAACCGATAAACAGTTTTTATTCTAACCAACAAAGTCCTCATATTTATAGGTTGAAAAATCTATCAATAGGAGGGCTTTTTTGCTTACTAAAATATTTTTACAGATGGAAGTTGGTGCCAGTGCTCGTTCGAAGATTACTAGGTATAATGATCATAACTATACCGATACAAAAGAAAAATATCTTTAAAAGTGTCAGTTTTTTTGAATAAAGAGGGCATATAAAGAGAATAAATTATATTAAATTGTAGTATTATCAGACTATTTGTTGTATAATATTATTGGGTTAGAGTATAAATTGGTGGGGTGATAAAATACGATAATAGATATATTTATTATAATAGTATTAAAACTGAGTGTGTTTAATTAAAAACCTAAATAGAGAAGAGGAGACATGTATGAGAAACAGAAGTTTAAAATGGTCTGCAATTTTAATTTTACTGATAACAACGCCAATATTTGCAAAGTCACAGGATTTTGTTATTAATGGAGAAAAATTTATTATTAATACAGAAAATATATCAGGTCAAAATTATGTAGCCTTAAGAGACTTGTCAGAAAAACTAGGTTATAAAGTGAGTTATGATAGTAAAAATAAAATAGTCTATATAGTCGATGAAGATAAAACAGTGACTATTGATATTTCAAAAGGAACTGGTAAACTGATTAATGAAAAAGTCTATGTGCCAGTTAGATTTGTAACGGAAAGTTTTGGATGTAAAGTACATGAAGAGCTAGAAGCAACAACTTCACATAGAATAATCTATATAACAAAGCCTAATAATGAAATGATTAATAATCAAGATAGTATAATTATAGCAGATAATAACTATGTAACAGACGACGGGATAGAAATTTCTAATAGTGATAAGATTGCTAATGTGGATATCTATTATTCATCTGCAAAAGCGTATGTAGAAGATGGATTAAAAGATGCCATATCAGCACAATTTGATGTAACAGGCACACCTAAAATCTTATTAATGGATAAGGATGTTGTAATGAGTGGGCAAGTTAGAGTTACAAATAGTTTGGAAGCGTACATAGTTTCGAACTATGAAGTTAAATTTTATGATGGCGATTATTTTAAGTATGATGTATGGATTGATAAGGAGTTAATAGGTAGTAATCAATAATTGTATAAAAATAAGATGAGTAGAGAGATTTATAGTTTATTAATCTCTCTCAGCTGCCATGCGGAACTCAATAAAGATTTCTCTCACGCAATGCCGAAGGACTTCTAGTGCATCACTAGAAGTCTTTTGCATTGGTCTATTTTAAAAAAATTATTTAGGGCGATGGCAACAGTGCTTTTTGCACCAATCACAATCATCATCGTCATTATAGAATTCATCTAAAGCTTTTTGTACAGCCTTCACAAACGCAAGAGCTCTTTCACATTCTCTATTTGGTCTGTGACCATTGCCACGACAATCAGAAGATTCACCACGAACAGTATCATCAGCTTCATTATAACTACCCATATACAACCCCCCTTTATAGTATAGTAGAGTGGCCACTCACTTTTATAATATGCAGTGAGACAAGAAATGACATTGTTTTTATTGCATGGAAGGTAAAACTTTCATAACGTACTCAAAAAGACCTCACTTTATTTCTAGTGAGGTCTTTTTATATAAAATATTATTTAGTCAATATCTTCAGAGGGTTCATCTTTTGTTTCGAGAGAGCGCTCATCCAGAGAAACATACTCTCTGCGTTTGGCAACACTCTTATAGGCAGGACGTATGATTTTACCTTTGTTAACCAGTTCTTCCATACGGTGAGCACTCCAGCCTGTGATACGGGCAATAGCAAACAGAGGCGTATAAAGCTCCATTGGAAGGTTGAGCATGCTGTACACAAAACCAGAATAGAAATCAACATTGGCGCTTACTCCTTTGTACATCTTGCGTACATCACCGATTACTTTAGGTGCCAGCTCCTCAACTTTGGTATAAAAATTGTATTCGTTTTCTAATCCTTTTTCTTTAGCAAGTTCGCCGGCATAATTTTTGAGGATAATAGCTCGTGGATCAGATACGGAGTAAACAGCATGGCCTATTCCATAGATGAGTCCAGCTTTATCAAAGGCCTGTCTGTTAAGAAGCCTCATCAGATAATCTTCTATTTCCTCATCATTGGTCCAGTCTTTAATGTTTTGCTTCATATCTTCAAACATATGAACCACTTTGATATTTGCTCCGCCGTGCTTTGGACCCTTAAGGGAGCCTAATGCTGCAGCGATAACAGAATAAGTATCAGTGCCCGAGGAAGTAACTAGATGGGTAGTAAAAGACGAGTTATTTCCTCCGCCGTGTTCAGCATGTAAAATAAGAGCAAGATCCAGCAGCGTCGCTTCTAGCTTAGTATAGCCTTTGTCTGGTCTTAGCATATATAAAATATTTTCTGCAGTTGTTAGGTCCGGTCTTGGAGGATGAATGTATAAACTGTCATTGCCGTGATAATGCGCATAGGCCTGATAACCATAAACCGCAATCGTTGGAAAACAAGCGATAAGATTAATACATTGTCTCAGGACATTTTGCATAGAGGTATCATCGGGCTTTTCATCAAAGCTATACAAAGAAAGAACACTTCTGGCTAATACATTCATAATGTCTTTACTAGGTGCTTTGAAAATCATATCGCTGGCAAAATTATCAGGAAGTTTGCGGTGATTGCCTAATAGCGTCTCAAACTCAGCAAGTTCTTGTTTGTTAGGGAGCTTGCCAAATAATAAAAGATATGTGGTTTCTTCAAAACCATAGCGCTCATCTTTTAAATAACCAGCTGTAATGTCAGCAACATCAATGCCACGGTAGCTGAGTCTGCCGGGAACAGGAATGAGTTCATTTTCATCGACAATGTAGGAGTGCACTTCGCCTATTTCAGTTAGACCAACAAGTACGCCACGACCATCTAAATCACGGAGACCTCTTTTAACTGCATATTTGGTAAAAAGCTCAGGATTAATCGTGTTACTGCTTTCAGATAAGGCGGTTAATTCACGAAGCAAATCGGATTCATTAACATGGGAGTTATGGGTATTCAATTTAATCACCTTCCTTTTTTATAATAGGCCCTATTGTATGGATTATATTCACTTTACCATGATAGAGCAAATAAATCAATGTATTCAGTTAGATGAATAATTTTTTTACATCAGCTTCAGAAGGCGTGACATAAACTGTTTTGAAATGAGTATAAATAACCATGCCTGGCTTGGCGTTAGGTACCTTTTTTACATTCTTTTTGAACGTATAATCGATTGGAACATTGCTGGATAACTTGCCGCTGCTATGGTAGGCAGCTAAAGTTGCAGCTTCTAAAAGCGTCGTATCATCAACCTCTTGACCATGTTCAAGTTTGACAATAACGTGGGAACCGGGGCCATCTTTGATATGCAGCCATAAATCATTATTTTTTGCAAATTTCATAGTGAGCTCATCATTTTGATAGTTATTTTTTCCGACATAAATATCATATCCAGAAGTCGCTTTAAAATGTAAATAAGGCATTGCTTTTTTTGCAGGACGTTTTTTGGTAACACCTTTGCGTTTTTTGAGATATCCCATAGCGACAAGCTCGGCTCTCAGCTCGGCAATATCCTCTTTGTTTTCGAGCAAATCAAGGGATAACAGTACGGAGTGCAGATAAGTAAGATCTTCTTCAATTTGCAGGAGCTGTGCTTTGGCAGCTACTTCCGTACGTTTGGCTTTACTATAGAGTTTGAAATAATGCTGTGCATTTTCTATGGCACTTAAATTTTCATTTAAAGGAATGATTATCTCGCTATAGGGCTCTTCATAATAATTCATAGTTGAAAAGCTTTTAGAACCAGAGAGTACCTGGTGAGAGTAGGAAGTAATAAGTTCGCCGTATATTTTGTATAAATCCTTATTTTCAGCTTCTTCGATAGCTTTCTCTTGAATGTGTTTTTTGCGCACAGCCCGATCAATAAAGGTATGAAGCAGTTTTTTGATATCCGACGTTTTTTGAGCCACATTAAAGCGCGTACTTTTTTCAAAGTAATAATTTTCAACCAGTTCACTGACAGAAGAAAAATCCTTCTCAAGGTATAAATCATAGAGATGAAGTTTCATACTATAAAAATCTACAGGAAGCTGAGCCTCATCTAAATAAAGCACAGGATGAAAGGTATTATTTTTAACAAGTTGTAAAGTAGATTCAAACGCATCGTACAGTGTTGTAAGTGTCTCTGTATTGCAGCTGCTGCCTATAAGTTCCGCATCTATTTTGGCTTTTAGGCAGATTTCCTGTGATACGGCAGGGCTTAGTCCACTGTAAGACATATAAAGACATTTATAAAGAGGCATGTTTTTAGAGCCGACGGCGTCTAAAAAAGCTTCTTTATCAGTGAGGAGTGGACTCAGCTTATCCTGGCTAGGGGGAAATTTATAGGTTCTGCCAGGAAGGACCTCGCGGACACTGCTTTTATCTGCAGAAATATGCTTGATACTGTCAAGTATTGTCCCATCTTCTTTGACAAGCATAATATTACTGTGTCTGCCCATGATTTCAATAATAAGGGTTTTGACTTCTTTATCACCTAGTTCATTGGTGGCTTCAATATCTATTTTAACAATTCTTTCAAAATGGGGCTGTTCAATCCTTAAGATCCTGCCTCCACTCAGATGTTTTCTAAGCATCATACAAAACATGGGAGGTTCAAGGGAAGGATTTTTGGCAAGAGTTGAAAGATGAAGTCTAGGATAGTTGCTGTTAGCTGTTAAGAGTAATTTGTAAGAGGTGCTGTTGTTTCTGACCGATAAGAGAATATCCTCTTTTTCTATTTGATAAATTTTATCAATACGTCCATTGATAAGCGATGTACAAAGCTCGTGGACAATATTTGCAAGTACAATTCCGTCTAAAGCCATAATGTATGTCCCTCCTTAATATATATGAAGGAGTATAGCATAATTTTTTTGAAAATAAAAGTAATCTATGCTATAATATATTACAATTGATTTTTACAAATTGAATATAAAGTAGTATAGATAGGGAGTAGGTAAAGTATGATTTGCAGCATGACAGGTTATGGAAGATGTGAGATAGAAGAAAATCAGCGAAAAGTTACAGTAGAGATCAGCTCCATTAATCATAGATATTCAGACCTTAATATCAGGATGCCCAGAACACTTATTCATTTAGAGGATGAGGTGAGGACGGCCATTAAACAAAAAATAGCTAGAGGCAAGCTGGATGTGAGTATTTATTATCATAGTACAGCAGAAGAAGATTTAGAAATTATTATAAATGATCATTTATGCAAAAGTTATAGAGATGGTTTTAATAAAATAAGTGAGATGCTTGGTATAGAAAATGATATAAAATTATCGCATCTCATGGGACTTAATGATATTATCACCATTCAGAAAAAGACTGGGGATACAAAAGCTGTTATGGCAACCCTGAGTAAAGCCCTGAGCGTAGCGCTGGAGGAGTTAATGGCGATGCGTCTCAAAGAAGGGGAAGCCCTCAAACAAGATATCCTTAACAAGACCCATACCCTTAATGCCATTCTTGAAGGTATTACTCAAAGAAGCCACTTGGTCGTTGAGGAGTACAAAAAGAAACTTGAAGCAAGGGTAGCACTGCTCCTTGAAAATATAGCTGTAGAACCCAATCGATTGGCAGCTGAGGTCGCTATTTTTGCAGACAAATGTGCTATTGATGAAGAATTAATTAGGCTGAAAAGTCACATTCAACAGCTCATTAGCAT
This sequence comes from Clostridia bacterium, assembly GCA_029239935.1. The sequence goes on from JARBTY010000012.1 coordinate 18,631, forward strand.
TCTAGAAGAAGGCAGTGTGGCAGGCAGAAAGCTGGACTTTTTGATGCAGGAGATGAATAGAGAAGCCAACACCATAGGGTCTAAAGCGAATGACTATGATATTACAAAATATGCCGTAGAGCTCAAAACAGAAATTGAAAAAATAAGAGAACAAGTTCAAAATATTGAGTAGGTGCAAAGTATGAGTAATTTTATAAATATCGGGTATGGCAATATTGTTTCATCAGACCGCATCGTAGCGATTGTAGCGGCGGAGTCAGCTCCTATCAAAAGGTTGATTGCGGAAGCAAAAGAAAAGTCGAGCCTTATTGATGCGACGCAAGGAAGAAAAACAAGAGGTGTTATTATTACAGACAGTAATCAGGTTATTTTGTCAGCACTGCAGCCTGATACGATGGCTAGCAGGCTTATCGTTTCTAAAGAATGATTTTACAAAGAAGTTTAAGGAGATCGTCATGCTAAAAGAAGGATTAAAAATGGTTATATCTGGCCCATCAGGCTCTGGAAAAGGCACCATTGTCAAAGAACTTATAAAAAGTGAAAATTTTAAGCTTTCAGTGTCTGCTACGACCCGTGCCCCTAGAGAAGGGGAAGAAAATGGTGTACACTATTTCTTTAAGACAAAAGAAGAGTTTGAACGGATGATAGCAGCAGGAGATTTGTTAGAGTATGCCGCATTTTGTGAAAATTACTATGGTACACCCAAAGCTTTTATTGAAGAATGTGTTAAGGCAGGTAAAGATATCATACTGGAAATAGAGGTACAAGGGGCTAAGCAGATTAAAGAAATTTACCCCGATGCTATTTTTATTTTTGTGATTCCCCCTACACTGACAGAACTTAAAAAAAGACTGATAGGAAGAAACACAGAAACAAAAGAGGTGATTCAAAGAAGGTTAGAAAGAGCAAAAGAAGAACTTTCTTTATATAAGGAGTATGATTATATTATTATTAATGATAATATAGAGCAGGCAGCAAAATATATACAAGAAATTGTGAACACAGAAAAACTTAAAAGTCATAGATTTGAAGACGCCATATCAACGTTAGTTAATAACCAAGGAGGAATTTAAATGTTACAGCCATCTTATACCCAGCTTATGAAAAAATTAAATGATGAGGGAGCTTCTAAGCTTACGAGTCGTTATTCCATTGTTATTGCAGCAGCACGAAGAGCAAGACAAATCATTGATATCGTCAATGAACAGGCAGCTATTACAAAGGAATCTGATAAAACAGGAGAAAAAATAGTAAGCCCCGTTTCACTTAAACAAGCTCACGAACTCAGTGAAAAGCTGAAAACAAAAAAACCTATCTCTATTGCGGTAGATGAGATTTATACCGGCAAGATTCTTATGAGTGAATACCACGAAGAGGATGATAACTAAGGAGAGACTTACTTATTAAAGATAAGACATAAAGGCTGGCCTTTATGTCTTATCTTTAGTCAGCTATAAAATAAACTTTGATAAAAATGAGGAATACTTATGCCGAAGTATGCAGAAGTCATTATTAACTTCGCAACGACAACCGAAATTGATAGGATTTTTACCTATGAAATCAAGCCGTTATTGTTAGATAAAATTCAAATAGGCCATAGAGTTAAAGTGCCTTTTGGGAGGCACAATGCGCCGCAGCTCGGTTATGTAATTGGTATTCTGGATGAAATAGAGCATACTGACTATGAAGTAAAGGCGATTTATGACAGGGTTGATGAGAGGCCTTTAATGTCAAAGAGCCAGCTGGATATGGCTAGGTTTATGGTAGATTACTATGGGGCAAGTTTTGCAGCCAGTATTGATGCGATTGTGCCAGCGGGTCTTACTGCCAAACCTTTTGAGATGCGCCTTGAGACACGAGACTATATTGTGCTGACAGAGGATACAGACAAAGTGAGAAGTTATATCGCTCAAAACACCCATAAAAAGTCTTTTGCTAAACAACAGGAGATTTTGGAGTATCTTCTTGAACATAAAAAAGTCCTATTTAAAGCGGGTCCATCCTTTCAAGACTGGAGTGTATCTTCGGTTAAAACCCTTAGACAGAATGAAATGCTTCAGATTTTAAAACAAGAGATTAAACAAATGCCAGATCCCATTAATCATCAGACTTTTAAAGTACTTACTAGCGAACAGTTGATTGCAAAAGATAAGCTAATGGCCGCTCTTCAGAGCAGTCGTTATCAGACGATGCTCCTTGACGGGGTTACGGGCAGTGGTAAAACAGAGATTTTTCTCTATGTGATTAAAGAAGTGATAGAAAAGGGCGGTTCAGCTATAGTTCTTGTGCCAGAGATTGCGTTAACGAGGCAAACGCTGCAAAGGTTTGAGGAAAGATTTGGCAACCGCGTCGCACTGACCCATAGCCGTATGACACCAAAAGAAAGACAACGCCTTTATGTGCGGGCTCAAATGGGAGAGGTTAATGTAATCATCGGACCACGGAGTGCCGTTTTTATGCCGTTTGAAAATCTAAAACTAATCATCATAGATGAAGAACATGAAAGTACGTATAAGTCTGAAAATGCCCCTAAATACCATGCAGTAGATATGGCACAGATGAGGATGCAAAGGGAAAAAGGTGTTGTTCTTTTGGCTTCAGCAACACCTAGCATGGAGACCTATCAAAAATGCATTACACATACGTATGAAAAACTTACACTTACACAGCGGATAGGCAAGGCAAGGCTTCCAGAAGTGATCGTTGCAGATATGCGTATAGAACTAAAATCTGGAAATAATCAGGTTATCAGCAGAGTATTATTTGAAGCTATTCGTGAAACCCTAACAGAAGGAAAACAGGTTATGCTGCTTATTAACAGAAGGGGGCATTCAACATTTATAAACTGCAGAAGCTGTGGTCACGTTATCAAATGTGAGCACTGCGACGTTTCGATGACCTACCATTTATCCAGTCGTCAGTTAGAGTGCCATCACTGCGGCAAAACAGAACCAGTTCCTGAAACGTGCCCTTCTTGCGGCTCCAAACATATTCGTTTTTTTGGCAGCGGCACAGAAAAAGTGGAACAATACCTTAGAGAGCATTTTTCACAGTATGGCATAGGTCGGATGGATCTGGATACAACTACAGGCAAAGAGGGGCATAGTAAAATACTAGCAGCTTTTGAAAAAAGGGAAATAAATCTTTTAATAGGGACTCAAATGATTGCTAAAGGTCATGATTTTAAAGAGGTCACCTTAGTAGGGATTATTTCAGCGGATATGTCTCTTTATATGCAGGATTTCAGAAGCAATGAAAGATCCTTTCAGCTCATTACACAGGCTATGGGCAGAGCGGGAAGGGGAAATAAAAAGGGTAAGGTGATTATACAAACGTATAATCCAGACCATATTGTTATCGAAAAGATTAAAAACAATCAAAAAGAACTTTTTTATAGTCAAGAGATAAAAAATAGACAGCTTATGGGCTATCCGCCCTTTACCCATATCTTCACACTACTTGTTACAGGAAAAAACGAAGAGGAAGTGATTCACACAGCCCACGATTTGGCACAGTATTATCGTCATTACAGTGAAAAGGGTAAAACGGCGTTTCGTGTTATAGGGCCAAGTACAGCAGTTATTGGAAAACTGGTTGATGAGTACAGATGGCGGATTATCATTCTTTCAGAGAACAGAGAGAAGTTATTGGTATACGGCAAGTATTGTCTTCAAAAGTTTAAGACTAAGTCTAAGAGCAGCAACATAAAAATACAATGGGATATGGATCCATTAAGCATGATGTAAATAAGGAGGATACAATGGGAATCAGAACAATTAGAACAGAAAAAGAAGAGCTTTTAAGAAAAGTTTCAAAACCAGTTAAGAAATTTGATCAAAGTCTGTGGACACTTTTAGAGGATATGAAGGAAACCATGTATATGGCAGACGGTCTTGGGCTTGCAGCACCGCAGATAGGTATTTTGCGAAGAATATTTACGATTGATGTAGGAGATGGCCTTGTAGAGTTTATCAATCCTGAAATTATAGAAGTTAGTGGTGAACAGTTTGGAGAAGAGGGATGCCTAAGTGTGCCTAAAAAATATGGCAATGTAAGAAGGCCTAATTATGTTAAGATGAAGGCGCAGGACAGAAATGGCAATATCTTTGAAATAGAAGGTGAAGAGCTTATGGCAAGAGCTATGCTTCATGAGTTTGATCACCTTGAGGGTAGACTATTTGTAGATTTTGTTGAAGGCGACCTCATTGATGCTGCAGACAGATAAAAATTAGGAGGGCACTATGAATATTGTATTTATGGGAACACCAGAATTTGCTGTTCCGACACTAGAGATGCTTATAAAGGAAAATCATTCTGTCTGTACGGTAGTTACACAGCCTGACAAGCCAAAAGGCAGAGGAAAAAAGGAAATGATGCCACCGGTTAAGGAAACGGCTTTAAAATATGGTATTCCGGTTCTGCAGCCTGCCAGAATAAAAGGGGATGAAATATTTTATAAACACATACAATCTTTAAATCCTGATGTTATAGTAGTTGTAGCATTTGGTCAGATACTTCCTAAAACAATACTGGATAGTCCAAGGTATGGATGCATTAATATTCATGGTTCGCTGCTCCCTAAATATAGAGGAGCAGCACCTATTCAATGGTCTGTGATTAATGGAGATGAGACAACGGGTGTTACCATTATGTATATGGATGAGGCAATGGATACAGGAGATATGATCCTAAAGAAAGAAATGCCTATCTTAAAAGAAGACACTTATGGAACACTCCATGATAAAATGAAATGGATAGGTGCCGAGGCACTAAAAGAAGCATTGCCGATGATAGCAGCCGGCGGACAGACAAGACAAAAGCAAAATGACGATGAGAGTACCTATGCACCGATGATTAATAAGTCATTGGGAGAATTAAACTGGGGTCAATCCAGTCAGTCACTAGATGCTTTAATAAGAGGTCTGAACCCATGGCCAGTGGGTTATACGTATTATAAAGGGGAAGTTATTAAAATATGGCAGGCACGACCTATAGATGATACGTCCAAAAAAGCACCAGGGACAATCCTTAACGTGGATAAAAAAGGAATTTGTGTACAGACTGGTCAAGGGTGTCTTGTCATAGAAGAAATACAGATGCCAAATAAAAAACGTATGCCAGTATCAGAATATATTAAAGGGAACGTCATTGATCAAGGCATTATGTTTGGAATATAATCATTAAGGAGTGATTAATATGGGTTACTGGTTTTATGGTTATGGTAATGGAATTGTTTTGCTGATAGGTATTGTTATTGTAGTAATATCTTTATATTCAAGTATGAAGGTGCAAAATACTTTTAATAAGTATTCAAAGCTCAGAACCTTATCAGGTTACAGCGGTGAAGAAGCAGCAAGGCGTATTCTAATGATGAATAATATTAATATCCCAATTAAGCCAATAAGAGGTTCGATGACAGATTTTTACGATCCCATCAAAAAAGAGCTGGCACTTTCACAAACCGTGTATGGAGCCAATTCTATTTCAGCTCTTGGTGTAGCAGCTCATGAGGTGGGGCATGCCATTCAAGATGCAAATGACTATGCCTTTTTGAGAATGAGACATGCGATTTACCCGGTAACGAGCTTTGCCAGCAGACTTTCTATGCCGCTTGTTTTCTTAGGGTTCATTAGTACAATACCCGTGTTTTTGCAAATAGGTATCATCTTATTTGCTTTTACAACGCTTTTTGCGTTGGTCACACTTCCAGTAGAATTTGATGCATCAAAAAGGGCTTTGGTTAGTTTAGAAACCAGCGGTATATTGGGCCCTCAGGAATTAGAAGGGGCCAAAAAAGTACTTAATGCAGCAGCACTGACCTATGTGGCAGCTGCCATGGTATCTGTTTTATCTCTGCTAAGACTGATTTTAATGAGTAATAGAAGAAATGACTAAAAGGCGCTTATCCAGCGTCTTTTCTGTTATGTCTGATTGATAAAAAATAAAGTAGGACTTAAAGAGAGGATAAAATATGAACAATAAAAATGCACGGGAGCAAATAATAGATTTATTGATTGCTATAGAAAGGGATAAAAGCTATGCGCAGCTGGCCCTTAAAGAGGCGCTGAAAGATACGGACAGCAAAGACAAACCGTTTATCACGGAAGTCGTGTATGGCACCCTAAAGTATCAGCTGAAGCTAGATTATATCCTAGACAGCTTTTCTAAAACCCCTGTCAGCAAGATGAAACCGCTCATAAGAAATATTCTCAGGATGGGAGTTTATCAAATCATGTATTTAGATAAAATCCCTGTGTCAGCGGCTATTAATGAAGCAGTAAAAATCGTTAAAAAAAGAAAATTTGCTAACTTGTCAGGGTTTGTCAATGGGGTTTTGAGAACCATTGACCGCAATAAGGCATCCATAGCGTATCCTGATAAAGAAAAAGAACTTGAACAGTATTTAAGTGTGATGTATGCGATACCAAGCTGGATCATCAGGGAGTGGCTTGCCATGTATCCCGCTAAAACAACAGAGCAAATAGCTGATGCGCTTAATAAAAGAGCCAGAGTGTGTATACGCATTAATCCTTTGTATACAACAAAAGAAGAAATAAAGCATTTGCTGGCAGAGGACCACATAAGCTGTGAAGAGGGGGCTCTTCTTGAGGAGGCGTTATATCTCAAAAATATAGACAGTCTGCAGAGTTTGAGTTCTTTTAAGAAGGGACTGTGGACCGTGCAGGATGAAAGTGCAATGCTCGTTGCACATGTGGTCAATCCAAAGGCTGGCGATAAAGTTTTGGACATGTGCAGTGCACCGGGCGGCAAATCAATTCATATGGCAGAGCTTATGAACAATCAAGGGGAGATCATAAGTCTTGATGTCCATGAACACAAATTAGAACTTATTCGTCAAAATGCTGAAAGGATGGGGATAAACATTATTAAACCTATGCTGCAGGATGGTACGGTTTTGGAGCCGGATTTTGTGCAGGCTTTTGACAGAGTACTTTTGGATGCGCCTTGTTCAGGACTTGGCATCATCAAGCGTAAGCCGGATATACGCTATAATAAAAATCTCGAAGACCTCAAAGAGATTGCAAAGCTGCAAAAAAGATTAGTAGAGCAGGCCGTGAAATATATAAAAGAAGAAGGGGTCCTGGTATACAGTACCTGTACCCTTTCTAGACAAGAAAATCAGGACATGGTAGACTATATAACGAGCCAATTAGGTTTAGAATTATCTGATATAGTAGATACTATACCTAGCAAGCTAAAATCCTATATAAAAAATAAAGGTATTCTTGAAGTGCTTCCTTTTGTAGCAGATACAGACGGGTTTTTTATAGCATGTTTTAAAAAGAAGAGGGCATAAGATATGAATGATATACAGAGTAAAGATTTAATAGAGCTGGAGGCGCTGATGGCTTCCTATGGGGAAAGTAAATTCAGAGCCAAACAGATTTTCGAGTGGCTGCATCAAAAGATGATATGGGATTACAGTGAGATGACCAATCTGTCTCAGGGACTAAGAGAAAAACTAAAGAAAGATTATCCGCTTAATCATGTTAAGATTCTCAAAAAATATACTTCTGAGTTAGACGGAACGATAAAATACTTGTTTGAAATGCAAGATTCACATATAATAGAAAGTGTTTTAATGAGATATAAGCATGGTAATTCAGTATGTATCTCTTCGCAAGTAGGCTGCAGGATGGGGTGTAGATTTTGTGCATCAACCTTAGAAGGCCTCATCAGAAACCTTACACCAGGAGAGATGTTGGCGCAGGTTTATCTCATTCAGCAGGATATCAAAGAAAGAGTTTCAAATATTGTTATTATGGGAAGCGGAGAGCCACTTGAGAATCTAGACCTTACGATGCGGTTCGTACACCTTATTAACAGTCCATCGGGACAAAATGTTGGACAAAGGCATATTACCTTATCTACTTGCGGGTTGGTACCGCAGATTTATGAGTTGGCTGACCAGATGTCACAAGTTACTTTGGCGATATCCCTTCATGCACCTACAGATGAAAAAAGAAAAAGTATTATGCCTATAGCTAACAAATACACTATTGCTGAAATTTTAGAGGCATGCCGGTACTATATTCAGAAAACAGGCAGAAGGATTACCTTTGAATATGCACTTATGAGTGAACAAAATGATACTTCAGAGGATGCACGGTGCTTAGGTGAACTCTTAAAAGGCATGTTATGTCATGTCAATCTCATTCCGGTTAATAGGATTGAGGAAAGAGCGTATCAAGGCAGTGAGGCTCCCCGTATAGAAAAATTTATGAACATATTAAACGCGTATGCTATACAAACAACTCTTCGTAGAAAGTTAGGAGCAGACATTGATGCAGCATGCGGACAACTACGAAATAGGTATATAAAAGAGCGAGGTGAATAGCGTGATAGCTATTGGCAAAGTAGATATTGGCAGGAAAAGAAAGAAAAATGAAGATGCCTTATTTGTATCGGATGATTCGGTAGGTATATTACCTAATTTGTATATCGTTGCAGATGGTATGGGTGGCCACAAAGCTGGAGGTACAGCCAGTAAGTTAGCTATAGAATCTTTTTGTGAGTATATAGCAAATCATGATGCGCTCCATATTAAAACCCGGGAAGATGTGATGAGGCTTCTTAAAATGGGTATTTTGCACGCCAATCATATGATCCATGAAAAGGCATCTGGTGATGAAGCATACGGGGGTATGGGAACAACCTTTACGGCAGCGACCATTATAGAAGATATACTGTATTTAGCTCATGTAGGAGATACAAGACTGTACCTCGTAAATAGGGAGACTATTTTTCAGGCAACTACAGACCATTCTTTAGTTCAGGAGATGCTGGACAAAGGGTATATTTCGGAAAATGAAATGAATGAGCACCCGCAGCGCCACATTATTACCAGAGCTGTTGGTACATATGAAAAAGTAAAGATAGATACTTTGATGTATGACATAAGTACAGTGGAGTATATCGTACTATGTTCAGATGGCCTAACTTCCATGGTAGAAGACACTTTAATACACAAAATTGTATATGACTACCAAGAAAACATAGAGAAGATAGTAGATTGTCTGATTCAGGAAGCCAATGAACAAGGCGGACTAGATAATATAGCAGTTGTAATTGCAAAGAAATACGAGGTGAATAAATGATGATAACACCAGGAACCATATTAGGGGATCGCTATGAAATTATTGAAAAAATAGGTGCAGGCGGTATGTCTATAGTCTATAAGGCAAAGTGCCATAGACTACAGCGGTATGTAGCTATTAAAGTATTGCGGGAAGAATTTGTAACAGATGAGGATTTTGTGGCTAAATTCAGGAAAGAAGCTTTAGCGGCGGCCAGTCTTTCTCACCCTAACATTGTGGGGATTTATGATGTAGGCAGTGACCATGATCTTCATTATATTGTTATGGAATATATAGAAGGCAAGACACTTAAAGAACTTATTGCCGAGGAAGGACCTTTTGAATCTAAAATGGTTTTAGACTTTGGTATGCAGATGGTGTCGGCGCTCAGACATGCCCATAGAAAGAAAATTATTCATAGGGATATTAAACCTCAAAATATACTAGTGACTCATGATCATGTACTCAAAGTAACTGATTTTGGTATTGCCAAAGCAGTAGATTCCTCCACAGTAGTTGCTACAGGAAACGCCATTGGTTCAGTGCATTATTTTTCTCCTGAACAGGCTAAAGGGAAATATGTGAATGAAACAAGTGATTTATACTCATGTGGTATCGTGCTCTTTGAACTGGCAACAAAAAAGCTGCCTTTTGAAGCAGATTCACATATCTCTATAGCGCTTAAGCATATCAATGAAGAGATGCCTAAACCCTCCGAGTTTAACCCAAACATTATGGCTAATTTAGAACAGCTTATTTTAAAGGCATCACAAAAAAGTCAGTCTGCCCGTTACCAAAATGCAGATGAAATGCTGAAGGATATGAAGGGAATAGCAGTAGATCCTCACTATATCGTAAGAAATGACGAAATTTTTGACCAGACCATACTCATGACAAATGTAGAGACAGAATATATACGCAGCAAAGGAAATGGTATCAATGCAGAAAAGATATCAGAGCCAGAAGAAGAGGAGGCGGATGTCTCCACACTCTATAAGGTACTAGTCAGCATTGGAGGAGTACTTGCCACATTGGTACTCATCTCTATTTTATCAGTTGCGCTTATCCTATGGCTGCCAGGAATGGGCAAGTCAAAGGACATTGTAGTCCCAAGCCTTACAGGCAAGACGGCAGAGGAAGCAAAAACCCTTCTAGAATCTTACAAACTCAAATTGACAGTGGTAGGAGAAGAAGCTTCTAACGCAGCGCCGGTAGGAACTATTTTTAAACAAACACCTTTAGAAAATGACATTGTAAAGAAAAATACAGTGATTGAGGTCACTCTTGTTAAAGAAGCCCTTTTGGAAGAGACAGAATCTGTGACGGTACCAGACGTTATTGGACTTGAAAGAAGTAAGGCAGAAGAACTGCTCGAAGAAAGAGGGTTTATGCTGCATGAGGCAGTGGGAGCTTATGATGATGTAGCAGAAGTAGGTACGGTCATCGATCAGACTCCAAGCCCCGAAGCCGCTGCAGACAAAGACACCAAGGTAACAATTACAGTAAGCAAAGGACCTCAAGTGGTACTTGTCAATGTCCCTAACTTAGCTAATATGACGGTTGCAAATGCAGAAATCAGCCTGCGCAATGAGAAATTAAGACTGGGCGCCCAAAAGACAGAAACCAGTGAAACGGTTGCAGAAGGACTTATTATTAGTCAAAGTGTTGCGCCTAACAAACAAGTGGAACAAGACAGCAAAATTGACATCGTTGTAAGCTCAGGTAAGCCCGCAGAAACGCCTGGGCAAACAAATGAACCAGGAGGGACAACCACCCCTGATGACTCAGGACTTGTGACTAGGACATTTACTTTATACAATGTGCCTTCAGATAGTGAAGTAAAAGAGGTTTACCATGTTATGATTAAATTGACTACAGGAGATGGTTCTAAAGTTGTGTTTGACCAGCAGGTTCAAAAGAGTCAAATGCCATTATCCATTCCTATAACAGGCAGAGGAAAAGGAACATTAGAGACTTATTTTGATGGCAGTACAATGCCATCTTATCAGGATGAATTTGAATCACTTCCGTTAGCAAATGGGTCAGCTGCAACAATGGATTTTGATAACAAAATCATACCGCTAGAGCGCTATGAAGTTGCTTTTAACGAGGTGCAGTAGTATGTTACAAGGTACAATTATCAAAGGCATTGCAGGATTTTATTATGTCGAATCTAATCAAACGATTTATGAATGTAAGGCCAGAGGCATATTCAGAAAAGATCACATTATCCCCATCATAGGGGATAATGTACTCATTAGCCTTGCCCATGAAGAAAATTCCCAGGATAAATATTTAGCAGCGACCATAGAAGAAATCTTAGAACGAAAAAATAGTTTGGTGAGACCTGCTGTTTGTAACGTAGACCAAGCGATTGTTATGTTTTCGGTGACCTATCCAGAGATTCATCTGGATCTTTTAGACCGCTTTTTAATCATGATTGAAAGAGAAAATATAGATCCCTATATCGTGCTTAATAAGATTGATGAAGGCAATGAGGAGAGTTATAGGTATATTATTGAGCGGTATGAAAAGGTTGGTTATGAGGTGATTTGCTTATCAGCCAAAATGGAAATAAACATTGAACGATTAAAGCCTAAACTTTATAATCAAACAACGGTCTTTGCAGGGCCTTCAGGTGTGGGCAAATCAACACTTTTAAATGCGCTAGAAAAAGGACTAAGTCTTGAGACCGGTAAGGTAAGTGAAAAGATTAAAAGAGGGAAGCATACCACAAGACATGTAGAGCTTATTCCGCTGACCACGGGAGGATTTGTTGTAGATACTCCAGGTTTTACTTCTCTGCAATTAGAGGGTATTGATAAAGATGACTTAAAATATTATTTTAGAGAGTTCCGAAGTTTTGAAGGACAGTGCAAGTTTACTGGGTGTTCCCATACCCATGAGCCAGGATGTGCGGTAAAGGAAGGTCTGAGCAAAGGTTCCGTTTTAAAAGAACGGTATGACAGTTATGTAACTTATTATAATCAACTACGGGACATAAGGAGATGGTAACATGATTCATTTAGCACCTTCAATATTATCAGCAGATTTTGCCAATTTGGAGAGAGATATTAAAACAGTTGAAGAGGGCGGCGCAAAATACATCCATGTGGATGTTATGGATGGGCAATTTGTACCGAATATTACGCTTGGAGCACCTATTGCTAAGGCTATAAGAAAACATATAACGGGCATCATGGATGTGCACCTGATGGTAGAAGCGCCAGAGCGGTTTTTAGAGGACTTCAAAGCTGCTGGGGCAGATATACTAACTGTTCATTTAGAGGCTACTAAGCATATTCACAGGGCCATACAGGCTATACATGACTTAGGTATGAAGGCAGGTGTATCCATCAATCCTGGAACGCCGGTCAGCAGCTTAGAACCGCTTATAGAAGACCTTGATTTGGTGCTTATTATGTCAGTAAACCCAGGTTTTGGCGGACAAAAATTTATTCCTTACTCACTTCAAAAATTACAGCAAGTTAAAGACATGAGTCAAAGGTGTTCAAAAGACTTACTGATAGAAGTTGACGGCGGCGTCAATTTAGGCAATGTAGAGCAAATCATAGAGGCGGGAGCCAATCTTATCGTAGCAGGATCAAGCGTGTTTGATGGTACTCAGGCCAAAGAGAATACTCAAAATTTCGTAAACCTATTTAAGAAATATGGAGTATAGATGATGAAAACTTTAATCCTTACCAATGGGGAATATGGTGATTATTCGTTTTGTGAAACTCTATCAGTTTACGATTATATTATCTGTGCTGATAATGGGATGAAGCATGCCCGATACTTAGGCATCGAACCAGACTATATCGTAGGAGATTTTGACAGTACGGATCCAAAGGATTTGGCGTATTTTAAAATGAAAAATGTTCCGGTACACACACTGCCAGCTATGAAAGACGAGACCGATACCGAAATTGCACTAGACAAAGCCATAGAGGCAGGAGCTGATGTGATAGATATTTATGGGGGAGTCGGTTCCAGGCTAGACCATACACTCGCCAATGTACACCTGCTTTATAAAGCGCTGAAACAAGGGGTAAGGGTGCGATTGCTGAATGCATGTAATACAGTGTGGCTTGTTGATAAGTGGACTGAAATAACGGGGCAGGCGGGGGATATTGTCAGCCTTCTGCCTTTTAGTGAGTTAGTAACTGGCATTTCCACGACTGACTTAGGTTATCCGCTCAAAAACGCCAGCTTCACAGCAGGTAAACCCTACGGCGTAAGTAACTATATGGTAGCAGATAAGGCTAGTATTTCAGTTGAGAGCGGCGTGCTTGTTGTGATAAAAGCAAAAGATTGATTAAAAAATGAGCCTAACGGGCTCTTTTTTTAGATGGAAGAATATTATAATAATAGAAGAAGTAAACTAAGAAGGGTAAAATGATGATAAAAAGAAGAATAACAGGCGTTTGTCTTTTTTGTATCGGGCTGGGTATGATACTTGTGATTATTGTACCGACACTAGGATGGATATTTACTACGGCTATTATTTTAATAGGTATGGGATGTGGCATGTTTCGATGCTAGACATAAAACTGCATAAAAAATTAACAGCGAACATCCAAGGATGTCCGCTTTTTTAATAAAAAAATAAAATACCAATTGATTTATTAAGCACGTGCAACTAAATTAGAACGTAAACAACGTGTACATACGTTCATAGTTTTAACAGCTCCGTTTTGAGCAACTCTTACTTTTCTAACGTTTGCTTTCCACATTCTATTAGATCTTCTATGAGAGTGGCTAACTTTAATACCAAAATGTACGTCTTTTGAACAAATCTCACATTTGGCCACTTTGAACACCTCCTTGATTTTAAATCCGTGACATAACAAGCTATATTGTAGCAGATAATAAACTATATTTCAAGTATTGATTAGGTTTTATTTTTTATCAGATTTATTACACTTTTTAGGAGCAATACTACTTTTTTATCCTTGAACTATATGATATAATGATACGAAGTATATTATTGTGATAAGTATGGATTAGGAGGACTGTTGTATGCCAAGTAAATTTTCAAGCGAATATGGAAGCATTATGATTGATGAAGAAGTCATCGCACAAATAAGCGGTATGATAGCTATGGAATGTTATGGTATTGTTGGTATGGCAGCAAGGAATGTAAAAGATGGCATCGTACATCTTTTAAGAGGAGAGAGTTTAACAAGAGGAATAGCTGTGCGTTTAAATGAAAACAAAACAAGTATAGATTTTCATATCATAGTGGAGTATGGTACAAAAATATCAGCGGTAGCTGATAATTTAATGAGTACGGTTAAATATAAAGTACAGGATATGCTTGGTATAGAGGTAGAGCATATTAAAATTTTCATTGAAGGTGTAAGAGTAGATAAAGAATAAAGATTTATTGAAAGAACCAGAGAGCGGTTTGAGGAGGCATATAAAGGTGAAATTAAAAGCAATAGAGGCTAAGCAATTGCAGGCAATGTTTATAGCAGGAGCCCAGTTACTAGATGAAAAAAAACAAATGGTGAATGAACTCAATGTGTTTCCAGTGCCAGATGGAGATACAGGGACAAATATGTCACTAACTATGTTAGCAGCAGCAAGAGAGGTAGAAAATATAGAGGCTGTAACAGCCACTGAGGTCGTGAAAGCAGCGGCGACAGGCTCTTTAAGGGGTGCCAGAGGGAATTCAGGTGTTATTTTATCTCAGCTTATACGAGGCTTTTCAAAAGGAATTGAGGGCAATGAAGAGATAGACACTATTGTACTGGCAAATGCTTTTCAAAAAGGTGTAGATACAGCCTATAAAGCAGTTATGAAACCTAAAGAAGGCACCATCTTAACGGTAGCTAGGGAAATCGCCAGTAAGGCACTAGAGATGAGTCTTGAAACTTCTGATATAGAGACATTTATCAAAGTAGTTTTAGATCATGGATATGATATACTTAGTAAAACTCCTGACATGCTGCCTGTTTTAAAAGAAGCAAATGTAGTAGATGCCGGGGGACAAGGACTGTTATGCATACTCGAAGGAGCTGCAAGGGTCGTGATAGAAAATCTTGAAATTGAAATTAAAAAACCAACTATGAAACCTAATGCTGCAGCGTTCAGCGCGCTGAAACATTTTAATACAGAGGATATTACCTTTGGGTATTGCACAGAGTTTATTATAGAAAAGGCAAAAGGAGCATCTTATGATGAAGAGGCTACAAAAGTCTATTTAGATAGTATTGGAGACAGTATTGTGGTTGTATCTGATGAAGAATATATTAAGGTACATGTTCATACAGATAATCCGGGACTTGCCCTTCAAAAAGCCTTAGAATTCGGAGCACTTACTAACATCAAAATAGAAAACATGCGTCAGCAGCATTCTTCGATTTTTGATGGAGAAGAAGCAGAAAAAGAAAGTACACAGGTACAGCAGTTGCCTAAAAAAGCATTAGCGTTTGTATCTATAGCGGCAGGCAGTGGTATTGCAGAAATCATGAGAAGCCTTGGAGCAGATGTTGTTATTGAAGGTGGACAAACCATGAACCCCAGTACGGAAGATATCTTAAAGGCCATTAAAGCGTGTCATGCACAAGAGGTGATTGTGCTGCCTAATAATAAAAATATTATTTTAGCAGCAGAGCAGGCTGCAGCTATTGAAGAGGAAACAAAGGTTCATGTCATTCCGACTAAGACGATTCCGCAAGGCATATCAGCTATGATTGCCCAAGACGGAAGCAGCGAGAACACGGCACATATTATTGAGAACATGACAGAAGCCCTTGAACTGGTGGAAACAGCTCAGATAACCATAGCAGTGAGAGATACGGTTATAGAGGGTGAGAATATTATAGAAGGTGAATATTTAGGCATATTAGAGGGTAAAATAATTGCACATGACAAAGATTTAAAACAAACTTTTAATGAACTGCTCAAGCAAATGAAACAAGATGCAGAGGTTATTACAATCTATTATGGTGAGGATATTACAGACGAGACAGCAAAAGAATTTAAGCT
The DNA here is from genome assembly GCA_029239935.1 of Clostridia bacterium. Next base: position 34,725 of record JARBTY010000012.1, read on the forward strand.
GGAGGCAGAAGGTATTTACCAAGATGCAGATATAGAACTCTACAAAGGTAATCAACCAGTTTATTATTTTATGATATCGGCAGAATAGTTAAAAAGTTAAATAACAATCAGATGAAGTGCCGATTCTATCGGCACTTTCGTATTTATAACGAAGGAGGTATGTAGCCCGTGGGACTCAACGACTCTATACTCACGATAAAAGGTGTAGGTGCCCAGGTCGCATCAAAACTTAACAAACTCGGGATTTATACGTTGAAGGATATGATAGAGCATTATCCAAGAGAATATGAGGATAGAAGAAAGATCATGCCTATTGAAGCTATTAACATGGAGGAGCATCAAAATATTTTGGCCAGTGTTGCAACCCCTCCCCAAGTCTCTAAAAAAGCAGGTAAGATTATTGTAACTTTTAGAGTGAAAGACAGTACAGGCAGTATCTATGTTACTTTTTACGGACAAGCTTATATGAAAAACAATTTTCAAATGGGTGAGAAATATCTATTATATGGAAAAGTGAGACGTAAATACGCCAAAATAGAAATGGAATCTCCAGAATATCAAAAGGTAAATGACATAGAAAACTTGGAAAAAGTGGCTAAAATCACCCCTATCTATCCCGCTACAAGCAAATTATCTCAAAAGGTTATCAGAAATCTCATTGAGAAAAGCTTAGAGATCGGTACCCCTTTTTTAGAAGATTATTTGCCAGAGTCTATTAAAAAACAGTATGGGTTAGTCGAAAAAAAAGAAGCTGTTACCTCTATTCATTTTCCGAAAAACGGAACAGATTTTTTTGAGGCCAGAAAAAGATTGGTATTTGAAGAATTATTTATGCTGCAGCTTTCTTTATATAGACTGAAGGCTGACTTTGCACAAAAGTCTCAAGGTATTTCTTATGATGTGCCTAACGGGTTAGAGCTCTTTTTAGAGAAGCTGCCCTTTAGTCTTACAACAGCTCAAAAAAGAGTAGTCCAAGAAATTGTAGAGGATATGAAAAGTAATCTGGCGATGAACAGACTGATTCAAGGAGATGTGGGTTCAGGAAAAACAGTAATAGCAGCTATTGCTTTATTTATAGCTGTACAAAATGGCGCTCAGGCAGCCCTGATGGCCCCAACAGAAGTGCTGGCCATACAACACTTTGGCTTTCTCCAAAGTCTTATGAGTCCTTTTAACATAGAAATAGCGTTACTTACAGGCTCAACCACCAAAAAACAAAAACAAGACCTATTAGAAGCGATTAAACAGCAAAAAATTCATATCATCATAGGGACTCATGCACTGATAGAAGATCAGGTTGAAATCCCAAAGCTTGGGCTTGTTATTACTGATGAACAGCATCGTTTTGGAGTCAGACAAAGGCTAAAACTTACGGAGAAGGGAATGACACCAGATGTTATGGTCATGACGGCTACACCTATACCAAGAACTTTAGCCCTTATTCTTTATGGAGATATGGATATTTCCATTATTGATGAATTGCCTCCAGGAAGAATACCTATTCAAACCAATGCGGTAGAGTC
>JARBTY010000013.1 GCA_029239935.1 Clostridia bacterium
GCTCCAGCCAGCAGGAAAAGCACCATGATTCTGCCACCAGTTAATTTGGTTCTATCGAGTAAGATTTGTCCAATGATACAAATAACACCTCCCACTACAAATGTCTTTAAAAGTTCCATAAATAAGTCCATTTCTCAGCCTCCTAGCTAATCCATTACAATGCTTACTGCATGGGCAACTCCCGGAATAGTATTGCCCTGCTGGGTACTGCCAGGACTCATTAGAGCCCCTGTAGGTATTAAGAGGATTTTCTTAAGATGCCTGTTTAGCAGCTGCTTATAGAGATAACCTGCAAAAACTGACCCACTGCAGCCACAACCACTTCCTCCGCAGTGTGTATCTTGACTTTGATCATCATAGATAAGTTTTCCGCAGTCATTCATTACCTTTGATAAATCTGTACCTAATTTATTGGCAATATCTACAGCAATATCAGACCCGCAATTCCCCAAATCTCCTGTTATGATTGCATCAAAATCACTTGGCTTTTGATTCGTATCCTCCAGATGAGCAAGGATCGTATCCACTGCTGCCGGTGCCATAGCCGCCCCCATATTAAAGGAGTCCTTAATACCTAAGTCTACTATTTTACCCGGTGTAATTGCCTCGATCTTAGGTCCCGTACCGCATCTTGAAATAAGTACAAAACCACTGGCAGTAGCTGTCCATTGTTGTGTAAGGGTTCTTTGCCCTGCATATTCTAATGGAAATCTAAACTGCTTTTCAGCAGCACAGTTGTGGCTGCTTGTCCCCGCCATAACCAAATCTGCCATACCACCAGCTACCATAATACTCGCCAGGCACATGGACTCACCCATTGTAGAACAAGCGCCATACAACCCAAAAAATGGAATATTAAAATCTTTTAAACCAAATGTACTTGCTATCACTTGATTTTGCAAATCTCCTGCAAATAAATACTGTATATCCTCTTGATTTTTATCTGCTTTATTAAGCAATCCCTGTACGGTTTGTTTGATTAATTTACTTTCTGCCTTTTCCCAAGTATCTTCTCCTAAAAGTTCATCCTGTAGTTTATTATCAAAATAATCTCCTAAAGGACCTGCTGATTCTTTGGGACCTGCACTGGAATAAGCACAAGTAATAACCGGAGGGTTTTTAAATACAATTGTTTGTTTGCCTGTATGTCCCATCATAACCTCCTATACAAAATAATAAATAATACCTGCTATAACACTTGCTATAGCTCCAAAAACGATAACGGGTCCTGCAATTGTAAATAATTTAGCGCCCATACCATAGACATAACCTTCTTTTTTAAATTCCATAGCAGAACTCACCATCGCATTGGCAAATCCTGTTATTGGAATAGCTGCTCCAGCCCCTCCAAACTTCCCGATATTATCATAAATATTAAAACCCGTAAAAATGGCACTTAGTAAAATAAGGGTTACTGTGCTAACCATCTGGGCATCATCCTTTGACATCCCATAATACTTGTAAATCTCTGTAAGTCCTTGCCCTATAGTACAAATAGTGCCTCCTACCAAAAAAGCTTTTAAAGAGTTCATCATCACTTTGTTTTTGGGTGAATGCTCCTTTACAATCTGTGGATATTCATTTTTGAGTTGTTTGATATTAGCCATAATTCTATCGCTCCTTTTTTATTTTAATTCAGTAAAAACTGGGTAGAGCCAGTAGTACAACGAACCTACTAATTTACCTAGCGCTAAAGCAAACACAATAAGACTGACACCTTTTTTAATTTTAATACGCCGGTCAGTAATAGGAAAAACATCCAACACCTCTGCTAAAGCAATAATAAGTACCCCTACAAATATGCCGAAGGACAATGAAAATATTGCAATACCGACGTTAGAAACAGGAATATAAATATCCCACACTGTCAGAATACTTCCAAACAAGATACCTAACATCACCGCACTGCCGTACAAAATACTATATTTAGACGTTTGCGTTCTATGAGCCATCAATGGTATGACACCAATGATAGTAATAAAAGCAATAAGACCTCCAGATGTAATAATTCCTGTGCCCAGTCCCCATATCACCCGCAGGATAACAGAGAGTACATCTTTCATCAAGACTCCCCTCTCTTTTTATTTGTCATACTATCAACCATACTGTTCTCAACGTCTTCTTCATATTTGTTAATTTCTATCTGCATAGGACTCGGGTCATCTGTAATCTTTTTTGTACCAATATGATTAAAAAAAGCAACAATCCCTATGGCTATACCTATAGAATAGGGGATGGTGATAAAAATAGGATTCTCTACTTCCTCACCGGTAAATATCTCGTTAAGTATTGAAAACGTCTTGGGCAGGGAGGTATCTGTACTATAGGCCATAATAGCAATTGTTGCTCCTGCAAATACAATGATACTGATCAGCGCTGCCTTTACCCACTCTTTGACTGGACTTTCTTGAGTCAACTTTGGCAGGTATTCAATAAGAATATCCTTTTCCCCTACATTCTGAATCATAGCTTCTGGATAGACAGATAAGATTGACCTAATGACGTCGATTATAGTAATAAGGTATTTTCCTTTTTGGGCAGGTTTGGGGATTTTGAAGACAGAGACGTTATCCAGTTGATTTTTTATAGAACCACAACAGCTGGTCTCTGCTATGTCCTTGAGATAAACAGCAGGCTTCTTATAGACAGTCGTTTTTTTATAAGCTCTTATATAAATAATCTGCTGCTTCATAAGAGTCATTCCCTTCTCCATTCACAAAAATGCCATTTTGATATGTGATATAATCTGCATAGTTCAAATAAAGATAGGTCGTAATAATACCTCCTATAATGACAACACAACAAAGAGTTAAAATAACCCATACTCTTTTCATGATTCATACCTCCCATCATTTTACCTTTTGCATTTATAGTTTTAACCTTTTAGAATATTATTATTCCTAAAATCTAGTAATCTATAGACGGTTTTAAAAAGCAAATAAATAGAGGTATGCAAAATTGCATACCTCCATTTATTCTTACTTTCTATTCATCATATTTGATAAAACCTTGTTTTTTCCTGTCTATCATCTCATCAATCCTTGAAATATAATCTTCAAGACTTTTAACATTAGCCACCCGGTCAAGTCGTTCTCCTTTTTGATAAACCATTTTCGTAATAGCACCCGCGCCAAGAGCTATAATGGTTTGTTTTTCTTCCATTATTTCTACATTATACACGCATTCTTTGTCCGAAACAGCATATCCAACGTTTTCAAAGTTACCTAACATATTTTTTTGCCTATACATATAATAAGGCTTCAGTCCCATAGCTTCCATGGTCTCTTCACAAAGATTCAGCATCTTTTCTATATGCTCCGCTTGGGTCAGCCCATAGTCCTTAGGCTGTTCTTTGAGTCTTGAAGCTCTTTTTACAGCCATTGTATGCACTGTAATATTTTCTGGGTTTAATGTCCTAAGCTCTGCCAGTGTATTTTCTACATCCTTTACCGATTCATCCGGCAATCCTATTATCATATCCATATTAATCGTATCATGACCTATTTCTCTTGCTTTGTAATAGACTTGTTTGATAGCCTCTGTCGTATGGCTTCTGCCTATCAAGTTTAAAGTCTTTTGATTCATGCTCTGAGGATTAATAGAAATACGGTTAACTCCCATTTGTTTCATAATCCTTAATTTCTCTTCCGTAATCGTATCTGGCCTTCCCGCCTCTACCGTATATTCTTCTATATCCGCTAGTTTGAAGCGCTGCTTTACATGGGCGAGAAGCCTTAAAAGCTGGGCTTCATTTAAACTAGTAGGCGTTCCGCCGCCTATATATAGACTTCTTATAGGCACATGACTTTTAACTTCTGCTACATAATCAATTTCTTTACAAAGTGCATCCAAATAAGCGTCCACCAAATGACCCTTAGTCTCTAATGAATAAGCTGTAAAAGAACAATACACACACCTTGTAGGGCAAAACGGAATGCCTATATAAAGACTTATTTCATCTTCTTTATTTTTACTTAAAATCTCAAGTTCTGCCTTGGCAACTTTGATCATCAATGCTATTTTAGGTTCTGATACATAGTAATCATTTTTTAGAATAGATTTAATATAATCTTGTGACAGACCTTTATTGAGATAGTCATGAACAATTTTTGTAGGGCGTATGCCTGTCAGTATACCCCATGGCATTTTTTTGCCCGTAAGTTCACTGAGTATTTGGTATGTCCCTCTTTTTAAAGCTTCTTTAATATTTTTCTTATCTGCAAGTTCATCTCCAGCCCACTTAACAGCCTGGTTCACCCCTGCCACGTACTGCCCGTCCAAAAACAATTGAACATCTATTTGTTTGTCTTGATAACAAGTCTTTAGACTATACCCGTCTTTTATATAAGGTATAAATAAATTGATAATATTATTTAATTCATATTCAGCTGTATGGCCTTCACATTTTAGTTCTATCACTTTATTTCCACTCATTCTTTTATCATTCATAAAGGTTAAAAAAAGGATTGGTCATCTTTTCCTTCTTAACCGTTGTACTGTCTCCATGTCCTGGCAGTAGCAGGGTTTCGTCCGGCAGGGTAAATATCTGTGCCCTAATCGCACTAAGGAGTCTGTTCATATTACCTCCTGGTTTATCCGATCTGCCAATTGCTCCATTAAAAATAATATCTCCTACAAAAGCCACTTGCTGTTCTTCGCAGTAATAAGCTACCCCGTCTGACGTATGCCCTGGCGCATGGATTACCTTAAGGGTCATTGCAACATTCCCCTCTAATACAATCTTATCCCCATGCTGAACATATTGATCTGCATGAAGTGTTATACCGCGGCCGTGGTGAGCTGAAAGATTCCAAGTCGGATCCTCCAAATACTGTCTCCCCTCTTCATGAATGATAATCGGACATCCTAACTTTTCTCGAATGGCTTCTGCCGCTCCAATATGATCATAGTGCCCATGGGTCAGTAGAATCTTGTCGATTATAAAACCTTCTTTTTCAATTTGTGCAAGGATTCTTGCCGGTTCATCTCCTGGATCAATTAAAAAGCCATGTTTTGTTGTATCATCTATAAAAAAATAGGCGTGCTCCTGTATCATCCCAACTGTCAATACTTTAATCATATTTACCTCCAACATCCTCTGCACTTTATTGTGCTTTTACATAGTGAATCCATATCTCATTTTGTATTCTATCCAAACTCTTGCCTACATAGCCTTTTTCTAATAATAACCTTTGTTCTGAAATAGCCTCTCCTGAAAGTGTTATCATCTCTTGATTTGCTACGACTCTATTATCTTTTATATCCTTTAATAAAATATATCTAAGGACATGATGATATTTTTCCTTGAGCCCTGTAATAAAAAGCCCCATAGACATCAAATTGCTTAGGCTATACGGGTTATACGGCGAAACTGTGGCCATCAGGTATCTGACTTTTCCTTGATTCTTTAGGTTCTGTATAAGTATATCTCCCATCTTTTGCTGCAGCTGGTGCCCTCTATATTCGAGATCCACTACTACACATTCCAGATGAGCCACTTCATCAAGCACCTCTTTTTCTAATCCAAGGTCCAATCCAAGATTTTTAGAGCTTTGGCCCGGAAAAAATGCCATAAAAAAGCCAACTAGACTTCCATTATATTTGGCGCCTACAGCAAATCCCTTCTCCCCTAACATCGCTTCAAAATCTTTGATTGAGGATGGAACATAAAGGTTTTCGTCCTTTAGGTGTTCTACTACCCTTTGCTGTAATGCCGTTACTTCCTCTAAATCTTCTAAAAAAAGTTGTTCTATAGCAAATGTACTCATCTTCTATACTCCTTGCTTAACAGGGTTTACAATAATGGGATATAAGACAAGCTTATATCCCACATTTTTTTAAAATAATTTACTACTGTCCAAGAGTATCGTAATGGGGCCATCATTGATAAGCTGCACTTTCATATCTGCCTGAAACGCTCCTGTCATAAAAGAAAGCTTTTGCTCAGAAAGCTTCTGAACAAAAAGATTATATTTGATATGGGCTTCCTCTACACTTCCCGAAGCTATAAAGCTTGGCCTCATGCCCTTTATTGCATTGCCATAGAGGGTGAAGTTAGGAACGATAAGTATTTGACCGCCTACATCTCTTACAGACAAATTCATCTTACCATCACCATCTTCAAAAATCCTAAGTCCAACTATTTTATTAATCATATAGTCCATATCTTTTTCAGTATCATCCGCCTTAATGCCTATCAGCACCAAAAGCCCATTTCCAATTTCTGAAAGTTTACACCCTTCTACTGTAACGGATGCTTCCGATACCCTCTGTACCACTGCTCTCATATTAACTCCTTTATGATGAAACTCTCATAATCTCCAGAACATCTCTTAATTGCCCTATTTTTCTTGTTAGCTCTTCTAGCTGATTCACATCTGTGATTTCTATTTTCACGTTAAAAACTGCGTTATTTTTGATACTTTTAGCATTAAAAGATTTGACTGGCAGCTTCATGTCCGTAAGAATCTTAGAAATATCCACAATAATACCTAGTCGATCTAAACAAGTAATCTGGATTTCGGTTACATAAGTACGTTTAGCAACTTCCTTTTCCTGCATCCAGTCTGCATCAATCAGTCTTTCCTTTTCTTCTTCCGGCATATGCAAAATATTCACACAATCCTTACGGTGAATAGATACGCCTCTGCCCCTTGTAATATAACCTACAATATCATCTCCCGGCAGCGGGCCACAGCACTTAGAAAAACGTACCGCAATGTCACCTACCCCCTTAACAATAATACCGCTTGAATGTTTTCTACTATTATGTCTTACAGTATTATCATTATCATTATTATGACTTTGAATAATTTGCTCAGGGGTCACAAAATCTTTTTTGAATTTTAGGGTCTCATCAATAAGTTTTTGTATAATCTGCCGTTCCTTCATCGTACCATATCCGATGGCTGCACATATACCTTCCCATGTTTTCATGCCATATCTTCTGCAGATGGTATCCACTACTGCAGCGTCTGTAAGAAAAGATAAATTATAACCTCTTTGTTTGGCTGCAATCTCCAGCATTTCTTTGCCTTTTGTACTGTCCTCTTCTTTAAACTGTTTACGAAACCATTGGTTAATCTTGGTTCTGGCTTGAGTGCTTTTTACAATATTAAGCCAATCTCGGCTTGGTCCTCTTGAGTTTTGTGCCGTAAGCACTTCTATACGATCCCCATTTTTTATCACGTAATCAAAGGTCACAATCTTACCATTGATTTTGGCACCTACCATCTTATTCCCTACATCGCTGTGGATATTATAGGCAAAATCTATAGGCGTTGAACCTTTTGGCAGGGTTAAAAGTTCACCTTTTGGTGTAAAAACATACACTTGATCCGCATAAATATCTAAGTCTACCTTGAGTGCATTCATAAATTCTTGATTATCACTCATATCCCTTTGCCATTCAAGAATTTCTCTTAACCAAGTGAGTTTTTCCTCTGATTTGTCCTGAACTGTCCCATCTTTTTTACCTTCTTTATATTTCCAGTGTGCTGCAATACCATATTCTGCTGTACGGTGCATATCTTCTGTCCGAATCTGCATCTCAAACGGTGTCCCCTCAATACCCATCAGGGTCGTATGCAGCGACTGATACATATTAGGCTTTGGCATCGCTATATAATCCTTAAATCTTCCGGGAATGGGTGTATAAAGCTCATGAATAATCCCTAATACCCCATAACAGTCTTTAACACTGCCAACTATAGCTCTCACTGCAAAAAGATCGTAGATTTGATCTAGCGTCTTACTTTTATTGACTAATTTTTTGTAGATACTGAAAAAATGTTTAGGGCGTCCTTCTATAACTGCTTTAATCCCCGCTTCTTCTACTTTGGTCTTAATCTGATCAATGATATCTTCTATATACTGTATACGTTCTACTCTCTTTTTAGATATCTTATGAGCTAAATCATAGTACATATCAGGATCAATATACCGCAAAGATAAATCTTCGAGTTCCGCTTTGATCTTACATATGCCCAATCTATGGGCAATAGGTGCATAAATATTTAAGGTTTCCTCTGCTTTTTCTTTTTGTTTTTCAGGAGACATATACTTAAGTGTCTGCATATTGTGCAATCTGTCTGCCAGTTTGATAAGCACGACTCTGATATCCTGAGCCATGGCTAAAAACATTTTGCGATAGTTTTCAGCCTGTATTTCTTCTTTCTGCAGTTGCCTGTTCTGAGTAGTATATTGAATTTTACCAAGCTTTGTAACCCCATCAACCAGAAGTGCTACTTCTTTATTAAATAAATGTTCTATATCTTCTAATGTATAATCCGTATCTTCTACAACATCATGCAAAATACACGCTACAATTGACTCCATATCTAGCTCTAAATCTGCTAATATATAGGCAGCTTCTAATGGGTGAATAATATACGGCTCTCCTGATTTTCTCAATTGGCTCTCATGGGCTTCCTTGGCTAAATTGTAGGCTTTTTCTACCATTGTCAAGTTGTCAGAAGGGTGATATGAACGTATTCTTTTTATTAGTTTGTCATAAATTTCATCCGGCATCGTCTACCCCCTTATGTAGTAAACTTATAATTATTTTATATTATAGACATATTGGTATAAAAATTCAATGGTAATATACATAAACTTATAGTATATATCATATTTTTGCAATATTTTTGTTGTGACAAGATAGAATGATAATAATAAATAAGCAAAGCTCTTGCAGCTTTGCTTATTTATTATTATTTTAATATTTTAATAAAGAGACGATATCATGGCCTTTTAAAATCTCTCTGCCGCCAAGACCCTCAAGTTCAATTAGATAGACAATTTTTACGATTTCTCCGCCAAGCTTTTCAATAAGCTCTATCATAGCTTTTGTGGTACCGCCAGTTGCTAAGAGGTCATCTACAATAACAACCTTTTGTCCCCTTTGAATAGCATCAGTATGAATCTCAATAGTTGATGATCCATATTCTAAATCATAAGTCTGAGCAAGATGCTCATAAGGCAGCTTGCCTGGCTTTCTGACAGGTACAAAACCTTTATTCATTTTATAGGCGGTTGGCACTCCAAATATAAATCCTCTGGATTCAGGCCCCACTATAATATCACAGTCCACCCCTTCTAATACTTCTGCTATGCTGTCTATAGACTGTCTTAATCCCTCGCTGTTTTGAAGCAGCGGTGTAATATCTCTAAATAATATACCTTCTGTTGGGAAATCTTTTACATCACGAATAAGAGAATATAAGTCCATGATTGTCCTCCTCAAACTATAATTTTAATTGATTTGTACTAACACTTTAGAAAACTTCTGAAGTGCTGCATATCTATCTGAAGTTTCCAGTTTCGTCTTGCCCGAAGCAATGAGATTATATTTAATTTTATCTTCTGCAATATCATACTGCAAAATATTTAATTCTTTAAAAATCTCTAAGGTCTGAAACAATTTATACTCTGTCATATCATACATAGCTAAAGTTATAACCACTTTATGTATGCTAAGACTATCCAGTATGTTGTTCTTCAGCAGTTTATAAACCTCCACACAATCTCTATGGCTTGGTATCATCTTTATAAGCTGTGCCTTATGTGCATTTAATAGCGTGCTTTGAGCTTCAAATGTTTCATTTATCGTTTGGTAATCCCACTCATAGTCTTGACTGCCACTATGCTTCTTTATAGGATTAACACATACTACCGTACGATTGTTTTTTACACAAACTTTATTATAACATATTTTAAGATGCAAGTTAATATTTTCTGCATTATTTTTCATTTCTTCATGAAATTTGTTGAGTGCTGCTTCCGTATAAACATTCATTACCTTTGGTCCTGCAGAATCTGTCAATATTTTTTTGACCGGAATATGTGTTTGTTGTATTTCTGACGGATTTTTTAAATACGTATAGAGTGACATATAATACTTGCTTTTTAAAATAACTTCCTCTGTAGACTTTATATCTTTTATCCTCAGCTGTATACTGGTCTTATTGTTCCATACATTTTTTGTAACTTCTCCCCCAATAACAACCGTCTCGCCAGCTGTTAGATAATCTGCCAGATAACCTTTATAAAATCCAATAGCCTGAATCACTATATTGTCTTTTTCAAGAATCAATTTCAGATGATTATGATCCTTTCCCATTCTCTGTGCGTACTGGACATTGGCTGTGATGCTTAACACCGGCATAGGATTGTAAGCGCCAAACGGCTCAAGCTGTTCCAGTCCTTCACAAAAATCTAGATTTAGATGTTTTACATCTACATCCAAATCTATATCCATGGCCGGTACAAGCATTTCTTCATCGATCAAAGGCTCTGCATAGGCTTGAACTGCCTTTTTAAAAGCTCCAAAGTCTTCCGCCTTCAAAGAGAGTCCCGCTGCCATCTCATGGCCTCCAAAGCGCAGAAGGTATTCTTTTGTATCATTGATTGCTTCAAAAATATTAAAACCCTCAATACTTCTTGCAGAACCAGACAGCACGCCATCTTCTTCTGTGAGCACGATAGTCGGCCGATAATATTTTCCCATGATTTTGGAGGCTACAATACCAATAACACCGTGATGCCATTCTTTACCAGCTATAATAAACACCTTTTCAGCTTGCTTGTCAATAGAGCTTTCTATATAAGCTTCTGCCTGCTCAATAATACTAGCTTCCATCTCCTGCCTTTTCTTGTTTTCATCATTTAATAGTGCCGCTAAGACCTCTGCCCGCCCCTTATCTTGGGTAGTAAGCAGTTCTACTCCTATTTTGGCATCACTTAATCTGCCTGCCGCATTGATTCTAGGCCCTATTTGATACGCAATCATATTAGAGGTTACTTGTTTGTTGGCATCCCCCTCATTCACACATCGTATCAGTTCTTTAAGACCCATATTATAAGTGTTTTGCATTGCCTGGAAGCCCATATAAGTCAAAGCTCTGTTTTCATGAATCAGGGGCACTACATCTGCTATTGTCCCTAAGGCAACAAGGTCTATATAGTCCCATATTGCCTCTTCAATACCATAGTGAATAGCCAACGCATGAATGAGCTTAAAGGTTACCCCTACCCCCGCCAGAGCTTCAAAGGGATACGTACTATCTTTACGTTTTGGGTTAATAATGCAGTATCCTTTTGGCAGCTGCTCCTGACACTCATGGTGGTCTGTAATAATGACATCCAGTCCTATACTATTAGCAAATACTAACTCTTCTACAGCGGCTATCCCCGTATCTACCGTAATCACCAAGTCAGAATAACTGCTGATCTGCTCTAGAGCGTCCTTATTCAGCCCGTAGCCTTCCGTTTGCCTGTCCGGAATATAATAAGACACCCGATAACCACATCTCTTTAAAAACATATATAAAATAGATGTGCTGGTTATACCATCCACATCATAATCACCATATATCACAATATGTTTTTCAGCTTCCTTAGTTTGAACAATTCTATCTACAGCCTTTTGCATATCGTTTAATAAATAAGGGGAATGAAGTGCTTCCTTTGTTGGCTTTAAAAATCGCTCAATCTCCTCTTTACCGCAAATTCCTCTGTTATTAAGTATACTTTCTATTAAATCTACATCCCTATTAGTCTTTTTTATCTTCCATTTATAAGTATTAGGCAACATATTGATCCACCCCCTCAAAGTCTTCCTCATTATAACATATTTTATCATACTATTTGATGAATTATTTTTGAAATTACTATACACTTCAATTATAATTATGCTATAATGTAGAAGTTATTTATTTTAATAGGAGTGTTGTCATGTCGGAAAAATTTCAAGTAGGTCAAATTATTGAAGGAACTGTGACAGGTATTAAACCTTTTGGAGCATTTGTTTCATTAGATGAAACAACTCAAGGTTTAGTTCATATCTCACATATTACACATGGATACTTAACCAATATCAATGATGCAATTAAGGTGGGTGAACTAGTTAAAGTTAAAGTTTTATCTATTGACGGAGAAAAAGGGAAAATTTCTCTCTCAATAAAAGAAGCCAAAGAAAACAAGCCTGCCCCTTTCAAAGCACCCAAAAAAGAGAATACTCTTGAAGGTTTTGAAAACCTTATGAAAGATTTCTTAAAGGTTTCAAACGATCGTCAAGCCGATCTTAATAAGCGTTTAAATCGTTAATTTAAGGCACCATCGTAAGATGGTGCCTTTTTGTTAACTGCTGTTTTTAACATCCTATTTTTTTGAGATCTTCTTTTGTTAAAGGCATAATATAATAATTATCTTTGAGGCCAATGTCCAAAGAGCTTTCATAATCCTCTTGGTCTTCAAATAAAATAGCGTACCGCTCTTCTTCCCCATCGCACTCTATCTGACTAATATTACCCATCTGAACAATACTTTCCTTTTTCTTATTATAAAGAAAGTACTGCACACCATATAATCTGATATCCTTCACAAGTCTGCCGGCATAATTTTTCTTTTTGTCAAAAACATATCTGTCCTTCTGACCACTCTCACCATCTGTTATCAGCAAATAACTTCTCATACTTTTATCCCCCTTATGATCTCAGTAAACCTGCCCTCTATTTTTATAAAGGGTTGTCTACTAAAACTATATGCAGGGGATATTTATTGTATAACCAGATAAACTTTATTATTTTTGAGCTTTATAACCCACTAGGTCTTTAATGACCTCACCAGCAATGATAAGTCCTGATACCGATGGAACAAACGCCACTGATCCTGGAATATGTCTTCTATCTGCACAGGTTCTGTCTTTATTTGTACAAATGCAGTTGGTCTTACACCCTCCCCCAAGATCTATGGGTTTAATAGGTTTTTCTTTGGAATAAACCACCTTAAGCTTTTTGACACCTCTTTTTTTAAGTTCATGTCGCATCACCTTTGCGAGCGGACACATACTGGTCTTATAGATATCTGTAACCTCTAACTGTGTAGGGTCTAATTTATTAGCTGCGCCCATAGCACTTATAATAGGTATATTCATTCTCTGGCATCTTTCAACAAGATCTATCTTAGACGTCACCATATCTATTGCATCCACCACATAAGAGTAAGTTTCCTGAAACATACTCTCTGCCGTTTCAGCATTATAAAGGGCTCTGTAGGCCACGACTTCAATTTTTGGATTAATCTCCAGAACTCTGTCTTTCATCACTTCTACTTTAGCTTTACCGACCGTCTTTCTTGTGGCATGAAGCTGCCTGTTAATATTAGTTAGACATACATCATCATCATCTACCAATATCAATTTACCAACACCACTTCTTGCAAGCGCCTCTACAGTATAGGAACCCACTCCGCCAATCCCAAATACTGCTACAGAACTTTCTTTTAATTTATCTAAGCCTTCAGTACCAATAAGCATCTCAGTCCTTGAAAACGCATGTAACATTGCATTGCTCCTTTTAGTGCCATCATATTTTCAAATCTTCTTAAACACTATGTACTATATACTATCCACCTATAGTGTGTCAAGCATTTAGATTTTTTGCCTGCAGTCCGTCTGTATTCATATTTTTTTAAAAAAGTGTTCACAAAATGGACATGTTACCAACATATCGTCTACATGCTTCAATCTTATAATAAAGTTGTAAATGCAACATAACTCACTTTTTCATAGAACCTTTCTCCAAAAGAAGCTGCTACTCCCCTAGCAGCTTCTTTTATTGCTTTAAAGTACTACCTTAGATTCGGATGTTTGTACCAGCCCTTACGAATAGTCCCTTTTCCATATTAGATAGCATGAACTGGAATAATATACCTTGACGATAAGACGGGAGCAGTTATGCTCGTTTATAGTACATACATATGTAAAAGCCGGTTATACTAAAGTTAATAAAATATCTTGAGGTGTTACATGCAAAAGACGAAAAAGGCAAAATCAGCAATACCAATTGTTCTGTTAATTATCATGTTTACTAATCATCCCCTCAACACATCTGGTTTATCTTTAGATCCAGTTCTTCCCGTAGCTCCTGAATCTGCCGCATCTATTTCTCCTATTGAGCACCAACGCATTGTACGTGACTATTCAAATCAAATACGACTTTTGCATAATAGGGCTTTTCAATTTGTGCAACTTATACTTGATTCCCCTATAAGGAATGCCGTAGAGCTAAGACACAATATTAATTTAATTAATATAGAGATAGATTCGATTCGACGAAGAATACGCGACTATTTATCAACTGTACAAACTACCCGCAAACAAAATAGTGATGTATTACTTTTATTTAACGTACTTAACCATACTAGTAATCAACTCTTTTATTTAGAGCAATTAACATATGCAACCAGCAATGTTGAAAAAGCTATCTATTTGGAGCGCTTTTTCCGCGCAAGGCAAGCAACTATTGATACACTTGTAGCGATTGAAGATTTTATTTCGGAAGATATAATCTTTAATTAAATGTCCACCTGTAAATCTGTCTATAACTTGCATTAACCCATTCTTTAAGCCACCGCCAGTCCGAAAAATCCCACGCTCGGAATACATGAGCGGCATATAATCCACCGATGAAATCTCGTTTCACGAGCGGTAACGGTAGACAGTGCTGTGATTTCATTATCAAGTTGATTTATATTTTGCCTGAAAATCTCAACAATTTGAACTGCATCGGAATTATTAAGTATACTTATTATTTGCTTCACACGGACACGTAATTTGCGCAAGATTATTACACGCTAAATATAAAAAGTGGTAGGCACTCGTATCTATTGATACTCAATGCTTACCACTTTTTAATTATGAGCCATCTGGGACTCGAACCCAGGACCCTCAGATTAAGAGTCTGATGCTCTACCAACTAAGCTAATGACCCAAATTTGTAGCAGCTTATCTTTTCGGCTACAAAAAATATTATATCACAATATTGCTTCTTGTCAAGCAAATATTACCTATTTCATCATTTTATTATAAATCAACCCAGTTTAAAGAGTATTTTAAGAATAGGCTATACTTTTAAAATAAATTAAAACGCATAGCCTATTAATTTCTAATTAAATTGTTTTAGGTTTTATTTTTTTGTTAGGATTCTTTTTGAGTTTTCTTAGCTCATACCAAAGAGGGCTTGCTATGAAAATGGAAGAATATGTTCCTGAAGCAATACCTATGATAAGCGGAAAGGCAAACTCTTTAACAGCTTCTACACCTAAAACATAGAGGAGTACAATCATAATCAGGGTTGTTAAAGAGGTATTAATAGAACGTCCTAATGTCTGATTAATACTTTCATCTATGATATGACTATCATCTGAGTGCATCTTGCCTTTATTTTCTCTGATACGGTCAAAAATGATAATGGTATCATTAATAGAGTATCCTACTATCGTCAGCATCGCCGCTATAAATGAATTATTCAGCGGTACTCTAAATACTGCATAAACTGCTAACATCACCAGTACATCATGGGCTAAAGCAATGATTGCACTCATCCCAAATCTAAAGTCTTTGAAACGGTAGGTGATATAAATCAATATCAGAATAATCCCTACTACTACAGCTTGCAACGCACCTAATTTAATTTCATCACTGATGGACGCAGACACATCAGCATCCTTGAGAGGTATTTCATCTTTCAAGTTGTATTTAGCTTTAACTTCATCAAACAGCTTACCTCTCGTTTCAACGTCTGTTCGTTTGATTGTAATGATAACGCCTGTCTCTCCTGCTGCGGCAATACGTGGCGCTGCATCACCCGTTACGTCTTTAACTATCTGAGTTAATTCATTTTTTATATCAATAGTCAATTCTCGTTCCATATTGATCTGCACAATTGATCCACCTGTAAATTCTACATCTTGGTTAAAAGCGCCTTTTCCAGTTGCAGCGTTATAACACATTGTAAGTAGTCCAATGAGTATAACAACTATTGATATGATAAAGAATTTTTTTCTGTTCTCAATATATTTCATTATTTTGGCCTCCTTACTGTGCTTTTTTAACAGCCGCATACAATGCTGGATTTTTAATTCTCATACTAATAAATGCTTTAAGAAGCATACGTGTTATAACAATAGCTGTAAACATAGATACCACTATACCAATACCTAATGTCGTTGCAAAACTCTTAATAAGTCCTGTTCCAAATATATAAAGAACAACAGCTGCTATAAGTGTGGTAACATTACCATCTAAAATAGCACTAAATGCCTTATTAAATCCAGCATCAACAGCTGCTGGCACACTTCTGCCTAAAGCCAGTTCTTCTTTGATACGCACAAATATAATAACGTTTGCATCAACTGCCATACCTACCGAAAGGAGAATACCTGCAATACCTGGCAGTGTAAGCGTTGCACCCATTCCACTGAGTATCAAAATAACAAGTGAGATATAAAAAACAAGGGCAAGATCTGCCGCAACACCACAGATTCTATAGAATACCACCATAAATATAAGAATAATGATAAATCCTATAGCCCCTGCTTTTAAACTTGTATTAAGTGAGTCCATCCCAAGCTTTGGTCCTATTCCATTAGAATTAACAGGATCAAGCGTAAAAGGCAGCGCCCCAGCATTAATACCTTCAGCAAGTTCTTTAGCTGCCTCTGGTGTAAAGTTACCCGTAATCATCCCTTTACCATCCAGAATGTGATCATTGATCGTTGCATAACTTAACAGCGTCTCATCTAACATAATAAAGATAGGTTGTCCTATATTATTTTTAGTAAAATCAGAAAACAACTTTGTTCCGTTTTCATTCATCTCAACACTTACAACAACTTGTGTTGATCCATTTTGTGAAGTTCCTTGAGGTGTTGCTTTTGTTACATCTTTACCTGTAACAATTTCTTTACCTTCCTGATCTAAGAATCTAAGCATCCCTGCTGCTCCGATTTCTTCTATAGCTTTTTGAGGATCTTCTACTCCAGGGATATCAACTCTTATCCTGTCATTGCCTTCTAGTGAAACCTCTGCTTCTGTGTAGCCTTTGGCATCTAATCTTTTTTGAATCATTGTACGAGCAGCTGACATTTCGTCACCTGTAGGTTTTCTGTCAAGTTTTGGCTCATAAACAATGTTAACGCCTCCTTGAAGATCTAACCCTAATTTAATGGTATTTTGTGTTTTCTTTACTTCTGGAACAGCCGCTTCTTCACTATCACCTTCTGCTGCTTGTCCTTCTGCTTCAGTTGTTGCTTCTTCAGTTGTTGCTTCTTCTGGTGTTTGTTCCACCTGTTCCACTTCGGTTGTTTTTTGTGCCTTTCCAACATTCATACTTGCACTATAAGCCAGATACGCAGCTCCAGCTATTACTATCAGCATCAGTATGAAAAGAAAGATACTTTTAAGCTTAGTATTTTTGCCTTTCATCGTCTTTCCTCCTTATACTCCTTCTTTGAACTCACATTAAATTGATTATATAATTACTACAAAACATAGTCAATTAAAAACACACATTATGTTGTTTTTGTTAGATTTTTTGCTTATAATAGTTCTGCTTTTATACCAATAGCACACTCTAACCGTTTTTTCTGAAGCTCACAGCCTATTTCATAAACTGAGTGGATATCTCCATGAAAATTATAAGAGTTCGCAGCACATCCGCCGCTGCAGTGGAGTTTTGCCCAACAGCTCTTACAAGACTCTTTACTGTATACATTGCATTTTTCAAATTTTTCTCTCATCTCAAAATTCGAAACACCTTCTACAACATGCCCCATCTTGAACTCTGGCATCCCTACAAATTGATGACAGGGGTATAAATCCCCATTAGGTGTAACGGCTAAGTACTCTGTTCCAGAGCCACAACCTGCAAGCCTTTTATGCACACAAGGCCCACCTTCTAAATCAATCATAAAGTGAAAGAAATTAAAGCTCTTATTTTGCTTAGTTGTTTCAATCATATATTTTGCCAGTTCTTCATACTCTTGGCATATTTTAGAGACATCTTCTTCCTGAAGGGCATAATGCATATGATTGGGTGCAACGACGGGTTCAACAGAAACTTCTTTAAATCCTGCTTCTGTCATATGCTTTACATCTTCTGAAAAATCAAGGTTATGATGGGTAAATGTACCTCTTAAATAATATTGCTTGCCCTGTCTTTTTTCTACTAATTTCTTGAATTTAGGCAAAATAATCTCATAACTTCCTTTTCCGTTAGGTGTAGGACGCATAAGGTCATTGACCTCTGGCCTGCCATCCAGACTTAAAACAACATTATGCATGTTTTCATTAAGGTAATCAATGATTTCATCACTTAATAAAACCCCATTGGTTGTCATCGTAAATCTAAAATGCTTGCCCGTTTCTTTTTCTCTGAGCCTTGCATAATCTACAACACCTTTTACAACCTCAAAATTCATCAGAGGTTCTCCTCCAAAGAAATCAATTTCTATATTTTTTCTATGCTTAGAATTTTGAATAATGAAGTCTACAGCTTGTTTTCCTACTTCAAGGCTCATCATACCCCGTTCCCCATGGTATTCTCCCTCCCCTGCAAAGCAATACTTACAAGCCAAATTACAGTCATGGGCCACATGAAGACAAAGTGCTTTAACCACAGGCTCCCTTTCTAGAAATGCAGGGACAAAGGTTTCATAGATATCGCCCGTATAGAGCATCTCATCTTGCTTCAGTTGATTCAGTTCCTCTATCGCCTCATTAATCTCATCTTTTGTAAAACGCTCTGCATATTTTTGAAGGATAGCATCCAGAGTTAATACAGGTACATCATCCACTATTTCATAAGCTATATCATCTAGTATGTGAATACTCCCGCTATGTATATCCATAACAATGTTGGAGTTCTCAAATTTAAATTTATGGATCATGCCATCACCCTTTCTTTTCCAAAATAAAAGCAGCGACCAGAAGTCACTGCGGCAAGCAAAATTATTTTTCGCAAGCTTGATTTCCTACAGTACAAGATGTTTTACAAGCTGATTGACACGATGTTTGACATTCTCCGCATCCACCTTTTTTTGCACTGCATGGTAAGTTTTTAGTATTTAATGTTTTAATATGTTTCATGATAACATTCTCCCTCCTGATTACAAACCTGTTTTATTATACCATATGTTTTTAGGTTTGCAAACAACTTCCAAGGCTATTTTTCATAATTAACTGAAATCATACCAGCTATTGTACTGCTTACTAATACAACCAATGCTATCATGAAAACCATAGTAGGTGCCAGCGCTTTTAGTCTATTAATTAGCGTTCCAAAAACTAAAAACAACATGAAATATAATGATCCTCCTATAGCTCCCCATTTATATCCATTTCTTGTATTCACTTTTGCAGTATCAAACCCTGCTAAAAATGCTGACACAATAATACCTATAAACACAATCCAGTTTTCAACGGCTGCTGAAGCATTGGTATATGTAAGGATAATGGAGCCTAACAAAATAAAAATAGCAGTAACCACATAAGCCATCACATTGGCCTTAAGCATTGCAAGCACCGCTTGCGGCATATCTATTTCTTGTTTACTTTTTGATTTATATTTTGACATCTCTGTTCCCCTCCCTCTTAATGATAGTTACTAATATTTTACGTGCATTTATGGATAAGTATGATAAAATAATACTATAAAGGAGGAAAACTTATGAAACTAATTGATTTGCACGTTCACTCTAATATTTCTGACGGTACCCTTTCTCCAGATAAACTAGCTCTTTACGCTAAGCACAAAGGACTAAGTGCTATTGCACTTACCGATCATGATACAGTAGCTGGCATAGAAGCATGCACCCAACAAGGCCGACTGATTGATTTGATTGTTATCCCAGGCATCGAATTCTCTGCAGAATATAAAAATCAGGAAATTCATATTCTGGGTTACTATATTGACAGCCATCACCCTATACTGCTTAGTCAATTAAGTGCGCTTATAGCAAGCCGCAAACAGCGCAATAGTCTTATGCTAGAAAAATTGAACAAATTAGGGTTTTCCATTACCCCCCAAGACCTTATTTCAGATACTTCTTCGCAAACCCAAACCGTTTTTACAAGAGCTCACTTTGCTGCTGCTTTATATAAAAAAGGTTATGTCAAATCTCGTTCAGAAGCCTTTGATAAGTATCTCGGCAAAGACAAACCCGGTTATGTTCAAAGAGCGCATTTTACACCCCGTGAATGTATCGATATTATTCACCAAGCTGGTGGATTAGCCGTGCTTGCTCACCCTTATCTCTATAGTCTTAGTAGCAGCCAGCTTCATACTTTATTAAAACAACTCTCCTCCGATGGGTTAGATGGTCTTGAAACCTTTTACACCACCCACAGCAAGGAAGAAATCGCCAATTTGTTATCACTTTGTATAACCTTTTGCCTTTTCCCCACTGGCGGCAGCGACTTTCATGGAGACAACAAACCCGGCCTTGATATAGGCACCGGTTACGGGGATCTCCAAATACCTTATGATGTTCTCCTCGCAATGGAAAAGAAACTTCTATTTTGATTTAATGCATAAAATACAGTATATAAAACACTATGTTTGAAGGAGGGCTCTATGATAAGACAAGCCGTATTTGCACCACACTATGATTTTTTTATAGATAAAACACAAAAACGCAATATCTATAATATGGATTTTTTTCACATGCATAAAAAATACGAAGTTTATTATTTGACTGAAGGCACCAGAAAATACTTCATTGATGATTCTATTTATTTAGTAAATGCTGGTAACTTGGTATTGATTGATGCTGACGCCGTTCATAAAACAGCTAATATGGGGGAAGTACCCCACAGCCGCATCGTTATCAACTTCAGTAAAAATTTTATTGAAGACTTTTCTGTCCATATCAAAGAACTGGATTTAACTTCTATTTTCAAAACTAAATTTACTGTATTGCCCCTGTCTTTTAAATATAAATTAATTATCGAAAATATATTAAACAGACTTGTAGAAGTGGGTTCAAAAGATCCCGAAGCTAACAAAGTCCTGCTCGAAGTGCTTTTATCTGAGCTGCTTATTATGATTAAAGAATATATTCAGACCTTAGAAGATAAGGAATATGAATCTCATCAGATTATCAATCCCAAAGTGGATAAAATCCTTAAATATATTAGTTCAAATTACAGCGACCCCCTAACACTTACCTCTATTGCAGAGCAGTTCTATATCAGTCCATTTTATCTTAGTAAAATCTTTAAAAAATCTACCAATCTTTCTATTGTCGAATACATCAACAGTCTAAGAATTAGGGAAGCAAAAGAACTACTTGAAAGATCTCAGACTAAGATTGCTGACATAGCCGAAAAAGTTGGTTTTTCAAGTAGTTCTCATTTTAGTAGAACCTTTAAGCTTGTAACAGGACTTTCCCCTCAGCAGTATAAAAAATATTACTCCATTAAGTAGTCCTCTACATTTTCTATATCTATTGACTGGCCCATAGATTCTATTACTTCTACATTTTCTAGTCTTAACCTCATGACGTTTTTAAAAATGAAGCCGGCTTTCACAAGCTTTTGCTGAAAACTTAACATTTCTGGATAATCCGGAACGGCTTCTTTTTTATATTTAATCTTAACATTTTTAAACTCAAGGCTTCGTATATTTTCTTCCGGCAGACCATAGATAAATCCTGCACATACTTCTGTATTAATGCACTCAATATTCTCAAATACAAGTGTCCCTATAAATGGTGTTCTTTCATCTTTAGGGAGCTTTTCTTTGCTCCAGACATATTCTGTTTTGCCGTCGCTGTCACAAAAATAAAATGAATTAATTGTAAAGGGAGTAAGTACCCCATCCATTTTTATATTTTTCACATATATTTGATCAATAATGGCTGTACTGCCTCTTCCCCGCCTTGTTTTGATCCTAATTCCTCTGTCTGTGTTTTTAAAGAAGCACTTCTCAACCACTACATTTCTAACGCCGCCAGATACCTCGCTGCCAATGACAACTGCACCATGTCCATAGGCCATCATGCAATTTCTAATTCTTATATTTTCACTTGGGACAAGTTCCTTTTGCGGCAACACATATTTGCCCGATTTAATAGCTATACAATCGTCGCCCAAAGAAAACTCAACACCAATAATATGTATGTGCTGACAGGATTCTGGATCAATGCCATCAGTATTGGGGGACTCCTTAGGATTTTGCAAGGAAAGATTTAAAAATTGAATATGGCTGCATCTCACAGGGTGAACAGTCCATGAAGGCGAATTTCTGATTGTAATACCTTCTACTAAAATATTGTGGCAATTGACAAGGTATATTGTCCTAGGACGCCATGCCCCTCTTTTGATTCTTGGATCAATCCACCAAGTACCTTTTTGGGCATTGGCATCTACAATGCCTTGCCCTACTATTTTCACATCTTCTAAATCAATGCCAGTCAATAAACTGGCATATGACTTGGCCGGTTCTCCCTCCCAAAAAGATAAATAACGGGGTGTATCATTAGCTGCCACAGCTATTTTACTTGGTAACATCCCATAGGCTTCTCTTTCTTCGTGCCCTAAAAGAACGGCACCCTCTTGTAATTCTAGTGTCATATGACTTTTAAGAAAAATAGGAGTTGATCTGTAAACCCCTTTAGGCAGTACCACCCGTGCTCCTTTTGGAGCAGACGCAATGGCCGCTTGTATAGCTGCTGTATCAAGATGCACGCCATCTCCTAACGCACCAAAATCCCTTATATTCAATAAGGCCGATTCATACGCTGTCTTTATGAGCTCTGACTTTTCGTGTCCTCTATCTTCTGTCATGACTTTAACTTCATAGGCCTTATCCGGCTCAAGGTCATAAATAGTAAAAACATTGGTTGTAATTGGCTTTACAAATACATCATTAACATATAAAAAATACTTTTCTTTTGAAAAATAACAAGTCTCGCTCTCTAATTCAATTGTTATAGTGGTAGCAGTTATACTTATTGCATGCCATAGTATAATAGTAATCTCCTCCTTAGCCTTTTATACCACTTGTGCTTATACCTTCGATAAAATACTTTTGCGCTGAGAAGAATACTAAAATAGATGGGATAAGTCCAAGCAGCGACATAGCTATGACCTTATTCCAGTCAAATGCACCGCCCGTTGCATCCATCGACATTTTCAAAGCAATTGTTAAAGGATATTTTTCAACAGATGATATAAAAATCAATGGTCCCATAAAGTCATTCATTGTCCACATAAATGTAAATAATCCTACCGAAATAATCGCTGGCTTTAATACAGGCACAAGTATGTAAATAAGTGTTTTAATCGTACTGCAGCCATCTATCTTTGCTGACTCATCTAAGTCCTTAGGAATACTTCTTAAAAACTGTATCAACATGAATACAAAAAAGGCATCTACTGCAAAAAGTGATGGTAAAACCAATGGCACATAGGTATCTAATAAACCAAAAGTTCTCCACATCATATAACTCGGAATTCTTAAAATAATATTAGGTAACAATAAGGTACCAATCAAAATAGCAAAACATATCTTTTTGAAAGGAAAATTAAATCTTGCAAATCCATAGGACGTAAGCGTTACAGATATCACTGTAAAAATAACTTTTGGAATAACGATTTCAAAGGTATTGATGAAATAATGACCCATCGTGTATTCCGTACCCGTTTTCCACCCTTGAATGTACGGTGCAAAATCAAATGCCTTAGGCATAAACCATATGGAAGTAAAAATATCAGCATTACTCTTAAAAGATGCTCCAACAAGCCATATAATGGGATACATCATAAAAATAGCCACAAAAATTAGAATGATATAAAGACCTGTTGTTTTAGCAGCCTTTTTCATTTTGTTTTTATATTGTCTTTTGTACTCCGCTGCCTCTCTCATTTCGAGATCATTCATTAGGATTCACCCCCATTGTCATTATAAAATACCCAATATTTTGAGCTTCTAAAAGTAATCAGCGTAAAAGTCATAATAATAATAAATAAGATCCATGACATGGCACTGGCATAGCCCATATTATAGTATTTAAATGTGTGGTCATAAATAAGCATAGGCAGCAGATAAGTGCCTTTCATCGGTCCTCCGCTTGTTACCAAATAAGGCGCATTGAACTCTTGGAATGCGTGAATAAGCTGCATAATAAAATTAAAGAAAATAACAGGGGTTATAATCGGTATCGTTATATTGAAAAAATTTCTAAATTTATTAGAACCATCTACTGAAGCTGCTTCATATAAATCTGCCGGCACTTCTTTAAGTGCTGCGAGGAAGATAACCATTGTGGAACCAAATTCCCATACCCTGAGCAGTGCAATCGTAAATAAGGCTGGTGTCGGCTGTCCAAACCAACTGATAGGCGCTACATTTATCACCCCCAGCACCTGATTAACAAGTCCTTCTGTAGAAAATATGAATTTCCATAAAATAGCTATAGCCACATTAGACCCTAAAATAGATGGAATATAGTACGCTGTTCTGAAAAAGTTAATGCCCTTAAGTCTCATATTCAATATAAAGGCTACAAATAAGGAAAAGGCTAATTTAAGCGGCACAACTATAAAAACATATTTACCTGTAACCCCCAATGCCTTTAAAAACTCTTTATCCCCAAATATTTTTTTAAAGTTATCTATCCCCACCATGACCGGCGCATTGAGCAGATCATAGTCTGTAAAACTAAGGTAAAATGACGCTACAATAGGATACATTGTGAATATTAAAAAACCAATAATCCAAGGTGTAATATATAAAAGTCCAATCCAACTCTCTTTTTTATAGTTTGTTATATTTGTCTTTTTCACTACTGCCCTCCTCTTTTATCTTATAGAGCAAGTTGTGCTTGCTCTATAAGTTATAGATGCCTTTTATTTTGTCAGATTTGCAAGCTCTGCTGTCAGCTCAGCATGCATTGTTTTAGCGATTTCTTCAATACTGCCTTGACCATAAGAAACATTTTCTACTGTTCTTGTGTAAATTTCTTTTAACTTAGCGTTTTCAGTAAAAGGACTAATAAGTGTTGGATTAGAAGCAAGAATCTGTTGTGTTGCATCAAAAGCTAAACCTTTCAGCTTATCTGCTGATTTGAGTGCTTCTACGGCTGCTTTACTTGAAGGAATACCTCTTGATGTGCCAAGTATAACTGCAGCTTCTGGATCATTTAATAAGAAATCCAATAATTTAGCTGATTCTTCTGGATATTTTGTATCTTTATTAATGGCAAACATAAGAGAAGGTTTAACAAACCAACCAGTCATTTTTGCATCTGTAAGTATTGGCAGTTCCCCAAGGACTAACTCTTGACCTTTTTCAACCAATGGCTGTTCATATTTACCAACTGAACTTCCCCATTCTAGTACCCCAGCTACTCGGCCATCAATCCAGCTTGGTGTCTGATAAAGCGGCGTTGTTCCTGCTTCATTTGTTCTTTCTTCTACTGTTCTGATAACTTTTTTATCTTCTAATAGTTTATAAAATTCTAAGCCCTCTTTAATATCAGCTTCTGTGAATCCAAGCGTACCATCTTCGTTAATATAGTTTCTGCCTGTTTTTTGTTGCATATAAGCAAGAACCATATACCAGGTTGTAAAACCAGCCCCATTATCAAGGTCAAATGGATAATAACCTTTTTCACTGAATTTCTCAGCCGAAGCTAAAAGTTCATCCCATGTGGTAGGCAGCGCAGCACCAAATTTATCAAAGGTTGTTTTATTATAAAAGATACTTCTGCCAGTTGTTGATACAGGAATAGCATTTAAAATACCATTTCTTCTTCCAAAAGCTAAATCTCCCTCTGTATAATTGTTTAACTGAATGGTACCACTTAATTTTTCAAGGTCATAGAACCCATTTCCTTCTCTTGATAGACGGTTTAGCCAGTCATAGTTAACTTGAATAATATCTGTTGCTGTATTTCCAGCAATCTGCGTATTAATTTTTTCTGTATGGCCATCCCAGCCGCCATATTCAGATTTAACTTTAATATGTGGATTAAGTTCTTCAAACTTTTTAATAGCATCTAAAGTCGGAACATGTCTGTCGTCTCCGCCCCACCAAGAGATTCTAAGCTCTACTTCTTTTGGTGCTTCCTCTTTTTTTGGTTCCTCTACTTTTGCAGCTGGTTCTGCCGTTTTAGTTTCTGCTGCTGGCTCTGGCTTATTACCCCCGCACCCTACCATTGAACTTGCTAATAAACATGTTGCTAGTGACATTGCTAATACTTTTTTCATACTATACCCTCCCTAGTCATTAAGTAATTATTTTTAAACTCTAAGTATTTCACTATAGGCCATAAGTGCTGCGCCAAACCCTTTATGATCATTTGAAACAATCCTTTCCGAGATATAATATCCATAGCTGCCATCTCGATAAGGCGTATTTCCTAATCCGGCTATACTGCACATACCACCTATTGCAAACCCATCCTCTTTCTTTTGGAGATACTTCTCCAAATTCCCTTTAAATGCTCTTATACCTCTTTCTCTATAACTCTCCTCAAGATACCCCAGCCGACAGCCCTTCAAAAGGCTGTAGCTAAACATCATCGTCGACGAAGTCTCTAGATAATTGCCTTCTCTGTGTCTCTGGTCCATTATTTGATACCACATACCACTTTCTTCATCTTGATAGTTCAAAATCGTATCCATCAGTTCTCGATACATACTGACGATTTTTTCTTTTTCATTTTCACTATCCGGTAGTAGTTCCAGTGTATCTATCAGTGCCATTGCTAACCACCCTATAGCCCTTCCCCAAAAACATTGTGAAAGTCCAGTTACACCATCTGCCCACTTCTCTTGTCTGCTGTCATCATATCCATGGTAATATAATCCACTCTTTGCATCTTTCATCAAGCTTTCAACTTGTAAAATCTGCTGGATGATATCTTGATAACTACCTTCCATATGATACATATTCTCAGCTTCTACATAAAAAGGCATTGCCATATAAAGTCCATCCAACCAAACCTGATTAGGATAAATCCCTTTATGCCAGAATCCTCTTTTTCCATTTCTTGGTTGCTCCTTTAATTGTGCATAAAGCTGTTGAATAGCTTCATCAAATTTCTTTTCACCTGTGTGTTTATAAAGATATAAAAGTATTTTTCCAGTATTAATATTGTCTAGATTATATTCTTCTTTCTTATAACCTCTAATTTCTCCTCCTTCGGTAACAGCTTCAAAACAATAGTCATAAATAAAATTAAAATAGGCTTTATCATGAGTTACCAAATATAAATCTAATACACCTTTTAAAATACAGCCATCTTCATAATTCCAGCCTAATTTGTAATGCTGATAATCCCTTAAGTAAAAATCGATAATTTCTTGAATTGTTCTTCCCTCCTTTAATATCTTTATAACTTAAATCTTATAGTTTTTAATGATAAATTACCATACGAAAAGTTGTTCTTTTATTGTATTTTTTACATATGTTGCTATCAGATAGCAATTATATATAGTCATATAGCCTATCTTAGAGGTATGATAAGTACTATAAGTATACAATTACCCCAATTAGAAAGGACTAAAAAATGATAATTATTGCCCAAGACGGCTCCGGTGACTATACCTCTCTACAGGCTGCACTTAAAAATATCCCTCTTTTATCCAGTTCTCCTACTGCTATTTATATCAAAAAAGGAATCTATCATGAAAAAATACATATTAAAACCCCCTATATAACCCTTATAGGGGAAGATCCAGTTCAAACCATTATTACCTATGATGATTATGCGTTAAAAGAATTCCCAGATGGCACAACCTATGGAACATTTAATTCCTATACAATTTTTATAGGTGCCCACGACTTTACTGCAAAAAATATCACTTTTCAGAATCATGCAGGTCCAGGTAAAAAAGTGGGACAAGCTATCGCCGCCTATGTGGGTGCAGACAGAGCTTGTTTTAAAAATTGCCGATTCATCGGCAATCAAGATACTCTCTTTACTGGTCCGCTCCCTCCCAGCCCTCTCATTCCCCATTCCTTTAGAGGCCCTCAGGAGCACGCCGAGCGCTTAAATACACGGCAGTATTATGAAGACTGCACTATTCAAGGAGATATTGACTTTATATTTGGCTCAGCCACAGCCTGCTTTTATAATTGCGAGATTTTTTCCAATAACTTAGGCGAAGCTGTTAATGGTTATATCACTGCCCCCTCTACTCCCTCTGGGCAGCCCTATGGCTATATCTTTAGATGCTGCAGGCTAACAAGTAACTGCCCAAAAGAAACGGTTTATCTCGGAAGGCCTTGGCGTCTTTATGCCCATGCAGTTTTTATAGACTGCGAGATGGGTAGCCATATCACCCGCAGTGGCTGGCATGACTGGGATAAACCCGAAAGTCATCAAACCACCCAATTTGCTGAATTTAACAGCCATTTGGCTAATGAAGATCATCTTTTATGCCGCGCCTCATGGAGCAAGATCCTTACACCTGATAAAGCCAAATTCTATACCTTTGAGAAGGCTTTGTCAGGATCAGATGGATGGCAGCCTTGGTTATAGACCCTTTATACCCATAGTACCTAATACCTCCCTTGTTTTTTGCGCACTTTCAAAAACAATGCCTTGTATCCCCAATGCTGTTGCAGCTTCAATATTTTCTTTCATATCATCTATGAAGACTGTTTCTTCTGGCATCAGTCTATATTTTTCAAGAAGATGAAGATAAATTTCTTTTTCAGGTTTTAAAAGCTTTGCCTCATAAGAAATAACACTGCCATGTGCTTCTTTCACAAAGCTATATTTATCATAAATCTGTTTAAAACCATCTTCTTGAAAATTTGAAAGCAAATAAACGTAGTATCCCTTTGCTATAAGCTCACTTAAAAGCTCTGAGGTTCCATCAATAAGAGTAAGCATTTGAGGCCATGTCTGCATGATTTGAGAAATTCTCTCTCTATGTAAAGGCGCTAACACATTATAGCCTTCAATCGCTTCATCCAGTGTGATCATACCTCGGTCCAACTGCAGCCAGATATCATTTTTAAAAATAATTTCATTGAGATACCTTCCCTCTTCCATATTAAGCCCTATATCCTGCAAAAATTTAACAGGTTGATAGTCTAACAATACTCTTCCAATATCAAAAACTACATTTTTTATCATTTTTTCCCTCCAACGGATTATGATTTCATTTTCTTATTCCTTTATAGTATATTATTAATTGATTAATTTTAAGAGTTCATCATCCCCCTTATATAAATCATAAAATACTTCAAAAGCCAACTCCCCATACTTCCCATTATCATTAACCCATTTTCTGGCGTCCTCCACTTTACATATCTGAACAAAAATTGTTTTTAAACGCTTTTCTCTTATATAAACAATTCTCTCTTTAAGTTGTTTATAACATTTGTTAATATTAATGCCCTTTTCTTTGCCTAATTTATGAATGAGCTTATCTGCATAATCTTTTTCGAATTGCTGTATAAACAAACTAAATGCTTCATCATCATTATAGACCACAATAAATAACCGCCTCAATTCCTGTGCTATTTTGATATCACTTGTTTTTCCCTTCATGTAGAATCTCCTTTATTTTATATAACATCTCATTAATTGTTATAACTTACTCTTTTCATCTTATTTTACCCTGATTTTGTATGAATTTGTAGATTTACAAAGATAAACTCTATACTTTTTTTACTTTTTCTATTATGATAAAAAGGATGTATTGACTATTAGAGACGAGGAGAAAGAAAATGAGTATATTAACAGTTAAAAATGTCACTCATGGATTTGGCGCCCGCGGCATTTTAGAAGATGTCTCTTTTCGTTTGTTAAAAGGGGAACACGTTGCTTTAGTGGGTGCTAATGGTGAAGGAAAATCGACCTTTTTAAATATTATTACCGGAAAATTAATGCCTGATGAAGGTTCTATTGAATGGTCCAACCGTGTAACAGTAGGTTATCTTGACCAACATTCTGTTCTTGCTCCCGGAAGCACCATCCGTGACAATCTAAGACTTGCTTTTAACCATGTCTTTGAACTAGAAAAGGAAATGCTTGCATTGTATGAAAAAATGGGAGAAGCGTCTGACTCTGAAATGACTAAGATGATGGAGGATGCAGCAGAAATCCAAAACATCTTAGATACAAGTGGATTTTATACCCTTGATGCCAAAATAGATGAGGTTGCACAAGGCTTAGGACTTGGGGATATCGGTCTCGAAAGACGCGTAGATGAACTTAGCGGCGGCCAGCGTACCAAGGTGCTTCTCACCAAGCTGCTTTTACAAAATCCAACTATCTTGATATTGGACGAACCTACTAACTACTTAGATGAAAATCATATTGAATGGCTAAAACGTTATCTGCAAAATTATGAAAATGCTTTTATGCTTGTTTCTCATGACATTCCTTTTATCAATTCAGTGTGTAATCTCATCTACCATGTGGTAAATGGCGAACTAACCCGTTATGTGGGTAACTATGATGAATTTCAGCGTCTTTACGAGCTCAAAAAACGTCAGCAGGAACAAGCCTACGAACGCCAGCAAAAAGAAATTGATAAGCTTGAAGACTTTATTGCAAGAAATAAAGCTCGAGTAGCTACTACCGGCATGGCAAAAAGCCGTATGAAGCAATTAGATAAAATGGATATTATCGAAAAGCCAAGAGAAAAACCCAAACCAACTTTTAAGTTTAAGGAAACCAAAGCACCTAGCCGATTTTTAATCGAAGCCCACGACCTCATCATAGGGTATGATGAGCCTCTGACCAGCACCCTTTCTTTTAAAATAGAAAGAGGTAAAAAAATAGCAGTTTGCGGTGTAAATGGTCTCGGAAAATCCACCCTGCTTAAAACCTTGCTTGGAATCATTCCTCCACTTTCTGGTCAAGTGGAATTTGGAGAAAATGTGGCATACGGTTATTTTGAACAAGAGGACTCAAGAAGTAATCTCAATACAGCCCTTGACGAAATCTGGAACGCCTATCCTTCTATGAGTAATCATGAAGTCCGTTCTGAACTTGCTAAATGCGGTCTCACCACCGAACATATCACAAGTCCTATGAAAGTTCTTTCTGGAGGGGAAAATGCTAAGGTTCGTCTTTGTAAAATCCTTATGCAGGAACTAAACTTACTTGTTTTGGACGAACCAACTAATCACCTAGATCCCGAGGCAAAAGCTGAACTCGAAAAGGCTATTCGCGAGTTTAAAGGTACTGTGGTGCTTGTCTGCCACGAACCTTATTTTTATGAAACTTTTGTAACCGACGTATGGAATGTAGAGGATTGGACAACTAAAGTCATCTAACATGACGCTTGTTCAAAAAGGCAGAGACAAATCCTTATTGGATTTGCCCCTGCCTTTTTAAAATCATAATGTTTTTATCATCATCAGTCCTTGATTATCATCTACTTCCAGTTGATCATATAAGAGCTCCTGATCCATATAAAAGACGCCTTTGCCGTCTGGGGCATATCCCCTTTTAGCATATAGGCATTGAGCTGCTTCATAGCTTTCTGAAAGTCCTACGCCAGCTGCACAAACAGATGCTGTTTGGGCGATCCTCTGCTCAGCTTCATTCATTAACTGATTGGCAATTCCTTTTTTTCTAAAGTTCGGATGTACTCTAATATCCTTAATCTCTGGAATGCACTGCTCCTTAAAATCTTCATAACCACTTTCCCAAACAATGGTGACATATCCAGCAAGCTGCTCATTGTAATATGCCAAAATGATATCCCTTACCCCTAATTGTTTTTGTCTAAAATAAGATTCATAAAATTTAATGGGTTTGCTATATCCCTCTTTTGAAAAAACATCTGCAAGAAACTCGCAGTCCTGTCCCTCCATATCCTTCAGTATAATATCCCCATCACTGTCCATACATTCCCTCCTAATATTTCACTCTGTGCTTATTCTCTATTATAACGTTTTTAACTCATTGTTCAAGAATAATGTTAACCTGCTAATACAAACTTTTGTATCACATGAGCTACGCCATCTTCCTGATTATTTTTTGTAATATAATCAGCTGCTGCTTTTACCTCTTCAAAAGCATTTCCCATAGCCACGCCTAATCCAGCAAATTGAATCATATCCAGATCGTTTCCTGCATCTCCTATGCAAATAACCTGTTCCTTCTTAATACCTAAATGATCGATTAGTGCGCTTACGCCTACACCTTTGCTGGATTTTTTATTCAAAAACTCTAAAAAATAAGGTGCACTTCTTACAACTGTGTATTTCTCATAAACCTCTGTTGGCAAATGTTTTATTGCCTCCTCTAAAACTGAAGGTTCATCTACCATCATGATTTTAATAATATCTTCCTCGGCCTGTACATCCTTATAGTCCATTTCTATTACCGGAATCCCATTAATCGTTCCCTCTAATTCACTATACTTACTCATTTTAGGCGTAATACAGCCTGCATTTGAAAAAGCATGGATATTCACGCCAAGCCGCTGCGCTATTTCGTAAAGATCGGTTAAATCTCTGCCTGTTAAAATATTTTTCCTGATGATTTGTTTAGTCAAGGCATTTTGTACAACGCTACCGTTAAAGCTTAACACATAATCATCTTCTGTCATTAAATCCAACTCTTTTAAATATTTTTCAAGTCCCTCTATAGGTCTTCCTGAAGCCAAAACAACTCTTACACCTCTTTGTTTTGCCTTATAAATAGCATGTTTAGTTTTTATAGAAATTGTTT
The DNA here is from genome assembly GCA_029239935.1 of Clostridia bacterium. The sequence continues at coordinate 32,494 of JARBTY010000013.1, forward strand.
TATCTTCTTTTAATAAAGTACCATCCATGTCAACTGCTATGAGTTTATACACTGGCTTTCAACTCCCATCTTTTACTCTTGTCATTATTATAACAATTTTGTCTTGTTGTTTAATATCTCTTTTTATACTAAAGTTTATCATCAAACTCACGTTATTTTAATAAAATATTACAAAACTCACTCCTTAGCAGTTCGCTCTTTCAGCATTTTTTCTATTATTTTCTTCTGCTCTAGACTTATACTGAAATCACTTCTTTGTGTGATCAAGCCTTTACCCTTATATAAAACAATAAGTATTTCTTTGTCCTTTCTGTTCATAAAACGATAGCTCTGAATATTCTCCCACTGTACTGGTGTTTTACCTCTGCTACTTATCAAACCTTCATTATAAATAACCCAACTATCATTAGGTAGATACTGATTAATATAATACATACTTAAATAAACAACCGTCAGCCCCAGCAGCAAGCCTTCGTTATAATAATCAAAAAGCAAACTTATAAAGAGTACACTCATAATAGCTGTAATTGGAAACACCTCAAACAGCTTCAAATATTTATCCTTCGAGTGCTTAGTAAAGGACGATTTTATAACTGCCTTTTGCTGATAATATCTATATCTTTTTTGTGCTTTGTTATATGTATTTAAAATAGCTCCTATACAAATCATTAAAATAAACGCCACCATAACTTTTAGAATCATCATTTCTCCCTTCTAATCCCATAGTCATTTTATTATAGCATCTTTTTGATGCTTATAACACCCCTATTCCGTTCCTAACTTTTTGATGTTATACTACCGATATATTCTATCCCTATATACTTTCTATAGATGAAAGGAGCTCATTAAAAATGTCTTTTAACTTATACGAAATTCAACTTGCAATGATCCATTATTTTCAAAACGATGTGCGGCGAATCAACCACGCCCTCAAAGTCCATAGCTTCGCAAAACTTATTGCTACCTGCGAAGCCGTATCCGAGGAAGAACTCTTGATTATTGAGATTTCTGCTCTTTTACACGATATAGGCATTAAACATGCAGAACTCAAATACCACTCTTCATCTGGTAAATATCAAGAATTAGAAGGTCCTCCAGTGGCTCAAGAACTTCTTTTTCCTTTTTCGCTCTCCGAAAAAAGTTTATCACGCATTTTATACTTAATTGGTCATCACCATTCTTATTCTAAAATAGAGGGGCTTGACTTTCAAATTTTAGTAGAAAGTGATTTCATCGTTAATATTTTTGAAGATAGCATGGATAAAAACAATTTATTAACTATTAAAGATAAATATTTTAAAACTAAAACAGGCATACATTTATTGACTAGTATGTTTTCATAACAAATAAGGCAAGGAGCGTCATTTAGCCCCTTGCCTTATTTGTTATGAAACTTTAAAGCGCCTCATGGAATAATCAAGCTGATCCATTGTCTCTGTCAGTTTATTAGAAACATTGAAAAGCTGTTCAATAATAGCACTTTGTTCTTCACTGAGTGCATTCACTTCTTCTGTAGCTGCCACAGTATCTGATGTTATCGCTCCAATCTTCTCTATCTTATGAACGGCTTCCTCTTTGATTTCTTCTATATCATTGACCTTTAGACTTACTTTTTCAAGTCCCACATCCATATTTTTAAGTAAATCAACAATGCTATTAAAGGTATGATAGGTACTATTGACTGATTGCTCTTGGTCTCTGACGATGTGATTAGACTCTTTTACAAGCTTGACCGCTTCTTTAGTTTTGTCTTGTATCGTATCCAATGTTTTCCTAACGTTCTTTGTAGAAAGCTTAGACTGTTCAGCTAGGTTTCTAATCTCGCTAGCCACCACTGCAAAACCTCTGCCCACATCACCTGCCCTTGCCGCTTCAATACTAGCATTAAGAGCTAATAGATTCGTTTGTTCACTGATCCCATCTAAAAGTTTCATGACTTCTTCAATGTCTTTAGTAAGCAGGCTTAATTCGGTAATACTGGACCTGATTGCCTGCGATACTTGCATAGAAGATTTCATCGTTATATTGAGCTGCTGTATATTTTCACTTGACTCTTTGATAATGCCCTTAGCCTTATCATTTTTCCTCACAATTTCTTTCGTATCAATCATCACTTCTTGTATACTACCCGATAATGTATACATAGCCTCTGTGCCCTTTTCAGCATCTTGCGCTTGATGGGTTGCACCTACTGCAATATCACCAATTGATAAAGATAACTGTTTGAAAGCCTCTACTGAATGTTCTGTAGCCTGCTTTAAGAGTTTTCCATCCTCGACTGTATGAATAATCACCCCTCTTGTTTCTTCCAGGAGCATTCGTATATTGGCTATCATCTGATTGAAGCTTTTACAGAGCATGCCTATCTCATCCTTGCGGTTTTCATCCATTTTTACCGTCATATCTCCCTTTTCAGCAGCTTTCATAAACTGCATCATTTTAATGATGGGTTTAGAAAACCCTTGAGAGAAACCTATGCCAAAAAGAACAGCCACAAAAGTGGAGATAATCATTAACAAAAATACCATTCTATTGGTTGCATCTAATCTGCTTGTTAAGGAGTGTTGAGGTATTTCAGTAATAATTTTCCACCCATTTTCTAGGGTCATATAATTGACGAGCATCCCATCAGCTGTATAATTGCCTTCTTCTTCTGTTGTCATACCCCAAATAGCCTCATCCGTTGTCTTTTTAGTTTCATCTATATGATAAAGGATTTGTCCCTTTTCATCCGATAAATAAAGATTTGCCCCCTCTAAAATGGTCATATCTTTTATATTTTCAATCAACGCATCTGTTTTAATTTTAACTTTTAGAGTTCCAATATCTTTGCCCGTACTCAAGGCCTTAATATTTCTAATATAGTATATACTTTCAAGGTCACTGCCTAACCCTTTAGTCCAGACCCCTTTTGTCTCTTGATCTATTGTTTGAGTAATTTTTGCATCCTCCTCACTAAAGCTCCTGTCTCCACCTATTATTTTTCCATTTTTATGTATGATTTGTATTTCCTCAATTTCATTATCAACCGCTGTGAGCGATACTAACCTGCTTTCCATATTCCGTAGGGCTGTAACTTGTTTCCATACATTTGTTGATTCATAATCACCTAACCCCTCATTAATAATAGAGTCTATACAGATTGAAACAGTTTTTTTCTCAACACTTTCTATATAATATTCTATATTAATACTTACCTGGTTAATAATTTCGGATGTAAAATTCAAGCTAGTTTCTGCCAATGTACTTCTAGCCATCGTATAAAACACCATACTTACAACAAGCATAGGCATAATTGCAAATAAAACAAATCCTAAAATCAATTTATATTTGATAGATACAATACCTTTAACTTGCTCTGATGTTCTTTTTAGTGTTTTTTTACTTTTCATTTTTAGTTTCATAAGCTTCCCCTTTTCCTAAACGCTTTTAACTAAATATTCAGTCTAAT
>JARBTY010000122.1 GCA_029239935.1 Clostridia bacterium
TCACTGTATCGTTGCACTTAACCTCAATAAAATCACTGCCTATGGCCGCAACACTTGTATTAAGCATTAGCCTGACACCCATTTTTCTAAGACGGTTTTCAACTTTATTAGAAAGCTTTTCCGGTAAAATAGGCACCGTACGCTTTAATATATCTACATTACAAACCGTTACCAATTCTCTGTCGATTTCATATTTTTCACATAGGATAGGCACATATTCTGCAAGCTCTCCTACCATTTCAACGCCGGTAAATCCAGCACCAACTACATGAAAAGTTAATAATTGTTTCTTTTTATCCAGATTTGTTTCAAGTGAAGCTTTTCTAAAAGTATTATGAATGTGATCTTTAAGTACAACGGCATCTTCATAAGACCAAAGCTTAAATGCAAACTCATCTGCCCCCTCAACTCCAAAGAATGTTGGCTTTGAACCTGCTGCAAGTACAAGGTAATCATACTCATAGTTTTCATTGGTGCCGTTAACGATTTTCTTCTCGAAATTGATTGAATCCACAGTATCAAGTTTAACATCTACTTTTCTACCTGCAAAAACCTTCTTCAAACTAATTTTTATACTATCCTCATCAACGCGGTTAGCCGCAACTTCATGAAGTTCTGTAAGCATAGTGTGAAATGGGTTTTTATCAATAATAGTAATACTGACATCTTCATTTTTCTTTAACTTTTTAGCTAGTTTTTTTGCTGTCAAAACACCTGCGTATCCCGCACCGATAATTACTATTTTCTTTTTCATCGCTCTCTCCTTCATACAGATTTACCTATCTATTGTACCAAAACTGACGTATTTCGTCAATGTAATTTAGATTTGAGGAAAATTTTTGTACATATTTCCAAATTTATTTGTTTAGAATTTTTAGGTAATTGAATTTTTATTTTCTATTTTTTCATTTATTTCAAATAATATTTCATGAAATATAGGCATACAAATGACAGCTAATTCTAATGGAAAAAGTCGCTCCAGCCCTAGATACCCTAGTAAACTTATCATCATGCCGTACAATAAAATCCACCTTCCCATCACCATAGATTTCTTCTGGATGGACATTGTAAATGATTCATCTGCATAAACCAATATCACCAACACAGGAATATAAATTTCTTTTACTTGAAACAAAAAAAGAGGGATAGTCCATCTTTTACAAGTCCGGTATCCCCCTACTAATCTATTCTCTTTGTACCCTACCGTTACTTCATTGTCTTCTTTGGCCGCACATATTGTCATTACGCCCTCTGCTATGTGCAGTATCCCTATTAAAATGATAAACTTTTCATAAGGTAATCTTAAAAGAAAGGCATTGCTGATTTCTAATTTTAAAACGATGTTATAAATTAAATAAAGTGTAGGTATTGTATAAGATAAGCAAGTAAACCGCTTATCAATCAAAGAATATACAACGCTTACTGGTATAATGATAAGTAAATTAAGTGTAAAAGGCATGGTCAGCCCAAATCGAATCATAATAAAACTCAAAATACAGCCTACAATGATCTCCTTTATCAACTTCTTTTTATGGATACTAATCACAATACCCCCTTTTGGCTACTTCATTTCTTTTTTCACTACTTCTATAGCTTTTTGAAGTTGGGTATCTTCCTTATCTTCTAGTCTTCCTTTTGTAATCACTTCTACAGGCAAAGATACATTGTAATCCGGATCGATGCCTATACCTTGTATACATATACCACTGGGTGTAAAATATTTAGCTGTTGTAAGTTTTAATGCCGAACCGTCACTGAGTGGAACGATGCTTTGTACAACACCTTTACCAAAAGTTGTTTCACCTACAAGTTTAGCTCTATTGTGATCCTTTAATGCGCCGGATAAAACTTCCGATGCACTTGCACTATTTTCATTAACGATAACTACAAGAGGCACATCTGTATACTTATCATCAGCATAGGCCTCATCCACCGTGCCATTTTTATCTTTTGTGGAAACAATAAGGCCTTTAGGTAGGAGCTCATCTGCTATTTGTTCCGTTATATGAAGTAAGCCTCCTGGATTGTTCCTCAAATCTAAAACGATACCTTTAGCATCCTTATTTTCCACTTCGGTGAGTGCTTTTTTGAATTGTGTATACGTCACTTCTTCAAACTGATTGATTTTAATATAGCCTAAGTCTGCATCCAGCATCTTATATGACACAGATGGATAGGTTACATTTTGTCTTGTAATATCAAAGTCATATATTTTATCCTCTGATGGTCTATAAATAGTTACTGAAATCTGTGTATTGGGCGCCCCTTTTACAATTTTAGGGACAATTTCAAAATCATCTCCTGTTAGGGTTTTGCCACCTGCCTTAATAATCTTATCTTTTGGCAAGATTCCAACTTGTTCTGCCGGTGATCCTTCAAAGACTTCTGTAACAAGAATCGTATTATCTGCTACATCTACCGTCATCTGAATGCCTATTCCTGCATAAACACCACTGGATTTTTCTTTGAAACTGGCGTATTCCTCCGGCGTGTAATAAGTCGTATAAACATCACCTATACCTGCAACAAAACCTTTATAAATACCTTCTTGCATCTTACTTTGATTAATATCCCCTACAAAATAATTATTAATAACTGAGTCTATCGCTAATAATTTTTTATCTACATAATAGTACTTATCTACAAATGCTGTACTTAACAGTAATACTATTGCTGATAATAAAAAACCTATAGCAGCACCTCGAAAAAAGTTATTTTTTTTCATCAATGCTACCTCCTTAACATAAATTGTCTGTTCTGATATTTTACGTTTCTTTTTGTGATATTATCCTTATTATTTGTTGCCTATATTATACATTTCATGAATTTGTTTAATAGCTTCCATAAGCTGATCATCATTTTGAGGCTGAATTTTCCCTGTTGTAAGAAGTTCTATGCTGGCTTCAACAGGATTTTTAATCTCTATGTCTGGCTTAACCCCTTCGCCACTTAGACTTTTGCCCTCACTGGTATAAATAATACCTGTCGAAACCATCAAACCGGTATGATCCTGAAGTGAAATAATGTCACTTACAAGCCCAGTACCCGATGAAGTCTCACCCACAACTGAGCCTCTCTTCGAATATTTTACAGCTGCTCCCAATGCCTCTATCGCTCCCTGCGTCCTGCCATTTATCATCACAACTACGGGGTCATTATAGACAGCTTTTCGTGTTTTATATTCTTTAAACTCACCCTGTTTGTTTTTAACCTTAAACACTATATCTTCATCAACTAATAAGTTACACATCTTGTAAATTTCCTCAATATTATTGCTGTATGCATTTCTGATATCCATAATAAAACCTTTGGCACCTTTTTCCTTTAATACTCTGATGCACTCATTCAATGTTTCACTTGTGGACTCTTTAATCGTAAATACCGAGATATACCCTATATTATTTTCAATGAGTTTATAATCGATTTCTTTTCTGTCAATGATCTCAGACTTTAAGCTGACTTGCCTTTCATTTTGTCCATCATTATCCTGCACGGTATAACTGACTGCTTCTTCTCCCGTATAAGTAAGTTTTTTATAGAGTTCTAATTCGTTAGATGTCATCACTTTTATGTTATCAATTCGGATAATTTTATCCCCTATTTTAACTTTTGCCCTCTCAGCGGGAGAGCCTTGAATAATATCCGTTACGATAATATACCGCCCATTAATGCCCCATTCAAACTGCATACCCGTTCCCATATACTGTCCTTTGGCTAATACTTGCTGTTCTTCGAGCTGTTCTTCATCCAGATAACGGGTCCTTGAATCCTCCAGAGCACTGACGTAACCGGCATAAATACTATTTTCTAGTTGATTATTATCTATATTTCCTAAATAGCCCTTTTGCAGAAACTTATCCAGTTGACTCAGTTTTGAGCGCGCATATTTACTATTTGTCGTGTCACCTTGCCAGCCTATGACCGTAGCTGTTACGCCTATACACAGAGCTGCTCCTGCTGCTATTCCTATGAGATGCTTATATTTCAACTGCCTCTCTCCTTCTGCTCAATCAATTCTATCTCTACTGCTTATTTTTGATTTTAAAGGGCACAACTACTTATATATTATGTTAGTTATGCCCTCATTATATGTTATTATCTGAAATATTCTTTTTATGGTATGTTGTGCTACCTTTTTAAATAGCCCCATGGACTTGTATGCGCGCCATTTTTTCTGACTTCAAAGTGACAGTGGTTACCTGTTGAATAACCAGTACTCCCCACCTTTGCAATGGTTTGTCCCTTTTTTACTGTCTGTCCATTACTGACTGTCAATGACGAGTTGTGTCCATACAGTGACACCAAACCACTGCCATGATTAATCATCACTGTGTTGCCATAGCCATTGATCCAGCCAGAGGTAATCACTACGCCATCTGCTGCTGCAACTACCGGTGTACCAAACGATGCAGGAATATCTATCCCTGTATGGAACTCATACCTTCCAGATATTGGACTTGTTCTCGGGTTATATTCTGAGCTTAGATTGTACCAACCTGGAACTGGCCATCCAAAGGGTCCTCCTGCATATTTAATAGTACTTTGCTGTAGAAGCCTCTTGATTTCCTGTTCTAGCTTTTTAGAAACTTCCTGCATCTCTTTGATTTCTGCCTGCAGTCGTTCTTCTTCACCTGCCAGTTGCCCCAAGACACTGTCTTTTTTACTTCTGGCAGTTGTCAGTTCACTTTTTTTGGCGACTTGCTCTTTATGTAATAAATCTAATTCTTTTTTTTCTTGTTCCAGAGATCCTCTCTGTATGTCAATCTGCTCTACTTGCTCTTCATAAGTTTCTATCAATTCACTATCTTGCTGAGATATCCTCTTGATATATTCCATTCTGTTCACAGCTTCCCAAAAATTACTTGAAGAAAAAACAACTTGTATATAACCTATCTTTTGATTTTTATACATCTGAACCATACGGCCTTTAGTTGCTTCATACTGGTCATCTTTTTTAATGATAGCTGCATTTAATGCTTCTTCACTCTGTTCAACTTGTTCTTGCTTTTGCTGCAATTTGGTTTTTAAATCTGCTATTCTACTTTCTATACCAACAATTTGATTATCTACAGTTTGAATGTCTTTTTTAATTTGCTCTTTTTGAGCTGCCGTATGCTGCAAGGCGTCTTTGGTGCTTTCAATCTCTTCTTTAGTGTTATTCAGCTGATTTTTTTTGTTATTCAAACTTGATGCATAAACAGGAGTAAGTATGAGTAACAATGTCAAAAATACAGCAACTTTTCTTTTCATAGTTTCTCTCCTCTTATACCTTTAAATGTTTACGTATAGCCATTCCACTTCCAATAAAACCTATGCCGCTGCCGATAATCATACATACTGGAATTAACCTATGCATAATCTCTCCTATAGGTCTGAAAGTCACACCATTTAGTAGTCCTATCAGTTCTGTTATCAAAACATTACTAAGCCAGCTATAACTTACCACAATAACAATAATAGCTATTAGCGCACTGATTGTACCTATTACCATTCCCTCTATTAGGAAAGGCAATCTGATAAATCGGTCTGTTGCTCCTATATATTTCATAATATTAATTTCTTTGCGCCTGATATAGACAGTGAGTTTAATGGTATTACTCATTAATAATAAACCTACAATAATTAAGGCGCCGCTTATGGACCATGAAATATAATTAATTGTATCATTTATTTTAATAAATATATCTGTTTCTTTTTCTAAATACCGAGTATCTAGCTCAGTCATTTTGGCAAGTTCTTTTACAACCAAATCCTGAAACTCAACACTGTCTACAATAATTTCAAAAGATGCAGGCAAAGGGTTGTCCTTTGTGAAATCTTCAAATATCGCATTGTCCTTCATACCTTCTTTAAAAGCATTTAGGGCCGCTTCCTTAGAAATATATTTTACTTCTTGTACATGAGGCAGCCCTGCTATTTTAGCTCGTAATTCTAAAATTTTATTTTCAGTGGTTCCTTCTTTAATATAAGAAGTAATCCCAAATTTTGTTTCTATTTGTTTAAGAATGTAATCAATATTTGTTCCTAAAGAATAAGACATGCCGAGTATGAGAAGACAAAGTATAATCGTACCTGCTGAGGCAAGTGCCATGACTCTGTTTTTCCACAATCCTACAATACCCTCTTTAAACAAATATTTGAGAGTATTCCATTTCATCATCATATCCTCCCTCATGCATATCTTTTGTCACCGAACCATTGGTAATCTCAATAACCCTCTTTTTAAGGGTATTAACAATCTCTCTTTCATGAGTGGCCATAACAATGGTCACTCCTCGTTTATTAATATCTTGAAGACAGTTCATGATTTCCCATGAAGTAGACGGATCTAAATTCCCAGTTGGCTCATCTGCAATAAGTATTGGACTATTATTAATAATTGCACGGGCAAGAGCAGTTCTTTGCTGCTCTCCTCCAGATAGCTCTTCTGGGTAACACCTTGCTTTTCTGGCAAGCCCTACAAGACCCAAAATAATAGGAACATTTTTTCTTATTTCTCTATTAGTAGCTCCTACTATTTGCATAGCAAAAGCCACGTTTTCATAGACTGTCTTCGTCGGAAGCAGTCTGAAATCTTGAAAGACGACACCAATATCCCTTCTTAAATAAGGAATTTGCTTACGTTTTAATTTTGTAATGTCTTTATTATTGATTATAATTTTGCCATGAGAAGGTTCTATTTCTTTAAGGAGCAATCTCAGAAGAGTGGATTTACCAGAACCACTATTACCTGTAATAAATACAAACTCTCCTTTTTCTATACTTAAATTTGTGCTATTAAGTCCTATTGCCCCATTTGAATAGGTCTTTGATACATGCTGTAAATAAATCATAATTTATCTCACCAATTTTCTACATTCTATTTTGACTTTGTCTCTCCATATAATCCATATATTGGCTTACCATAATTGTAATTTTAAAAACAATAGCATCATCAAATTGGCGAAGGTCGAGCCCTGTTGTCTTTAAAAGTTTATCTAATCTATAAACCAATGTATTTCTATGGATATAGAGTTGTCTTGAAGTTTCTGATACATTTAAGCTGTTTTCAAAAAATTTGTTGACCGTCATCAGTGTTTCTTCATCAAAGCTGTCTACACGTTTTTCTTTAAGGACTTCTTTGATAAATAATTTACACAAGGATAAAGGCAGCTGATAAATAATACGGCCTATGCCAAGTTTAGAGTAATGTGAAATATGTCCTTCACAATTAAATATTTTACCTACCTCAAGAGCCATTGTTGCCTCTTTGTAAGAATTGGAAACATCTTTAAGATCTGATACCACTGCACCTACAGCTACATAAACCTTACTCATAGCTTCTGCACTTAAGGTATCATAGATCATTTTTGCATAACCTTCTATTTCAGTTGCATCTTCTGAGGTAACCTCCTTAACAAGAATGATATTTTTCTCGTCTACAGCTGTTACAAAATCCCTTGTTTTATCTGGAAAAATATTTCTAAGAATGTCGGATATATTGTTATCTCTTTTTTCATTGCATTCAATTAAAAATACAATACGTTTGACATTGTTTTTAATGTGAAGCTTTTTAGCCCTTGTATAAATATCTACTAACAATAAATTATCAAGCAACAAATTTTTAATAAAGTTATCTCTGTCAAAACGTTCTTTATAAGCTATGAGTAAACTTTTTATTTGAAAAGCTACAATCTTTCCAAGCTTGTACGCTTCGTCATCTACGCCGCTTACTGAAAGAATATACTCTACCAGATATTCGTCATAAATCTTAAAATAATGTGATCCCTGCATTTCCTGACTTTCAGCCTGTGAATTAATAAAAGACTCTACCTGAGGAATATAATCCCCTATACTGGTGTTAATTGTACTTACTACAATTTTAGACTCCGCATCTAAGATGCAAAAATCTCTGCGTGTTATAGTTTTTAGCCCATCTATTGTATTTTGTAATATTTGATTAGAAATCATGTAATCAGCTCCCGAATTAAAAAAATTTATAAATACACTATCTTAATTACTATTCTATCCTATTCTGTTATAAAAAAAAAGCATAAGTTTAAAAAACCTTGTAGTAAAAACTACAAGGTTCTTTGAATTTAGCTTAATTTGTAATTGTTAATTGTGTTTCTAGGTCAAAAATGTGGATTTTTGTTGTATCCATTACAATGTCAATAACATCATCTACAACTGCTTTACAGGATGTTTCGAAACGACCTGTAATATTGTTGCCTTCGCATACCATATAATAGTTCTTCTCTGAACCAAGAAGTTCTACTACTTCTACACTAGCTTTTGCAACTGCATATTTTGCATCATCTCTGTCAACTAACATAGCTGGTTCACAAATATGTTCTGGACGGATTCCCATCATTACATTTTTACCTATGTAACCACCATCTAGTATTTTTTGTGCTTTATCTTTTGGTAATTTTGCTTCTGAATTTCCAAATGCAAGAACTACATCTTCCCCTTTTTTAACAGCTTTTGCTTCAATCATATTCATTTGAGGAGACCCCATAAAGCCAGCTACGAAGAGGTTGTTAGGTTTACTATATAAAGTAGATGGCGCATCAACTTGCTGAATCAAACCATCTTTTAATACAACAATGCGTGTACCAAGTGTCATAGCCTCTACTTGGTCATGGGTAACGTAGATAAATGTTGTTTGTAATCTATGGTGCATTTTAGAGATTTCAGTTCTCATTTGCACACGAAGCTTTGCATCTAGA
>JARBTY010000123.1 GCA_029239935.1 Clostridia bacterium
AAGTAGGTAGAATTGTACAAGGTACATCTGCCTACTTGTACGTTAGTTAAAGAAGTGATTGTGGGAATTATAAAGCCGCAGTTTAGAAACTATGGGAGGTTAGTGATGTCGCTTTTTAAAAATAAAAAATTTTATTTGCTAGGCGGACTAGTGATTATAGGGTCAGCTTTAACAATTGGATATAAAGTCTATCAAAGCAAACAAGTGGTAGAGACAATAGCTTTCAAAGAAGAGTCAGCCCAAAGAGGAGATATTAAAGTTGAATACACTGTAGACGGGGTAGTAGAACTTCCTTTCAGATATATGGATTTTGAAAACCAAGGAGAAATCAAAGAAATATTTTTTGAAGAAGGAGATGGTTTTAAAAAGGGGGATGCAGTGGCTAAACAAGTAGATTTAGATGTTATTCAGACTTTAGATAAGGCAAAGTTATCTTATCAAAAGGCAGAGATCAACTATAATGACACAGTGGCAAAAAAGCAAACAGAACTTCAAGATTTAGAGACTAAGAAATTAAATTATAGTCAGCAGATTAATACACAAAATAAAAGTCTATATGATTTGGAGCAGCAAATACATAAGTTAGAAAATGATATTGAAATGATGGAACTTATGCCGGATGACTATGCGCTTATAGATATAGAAAATGCAAAAAAAGATTTGGAATCTTTGAGCTTAAATCTAGAAACACAAAAAAATGCGCTAAAGCTGATTGAAAGAGAAGCAGAGCTTTTGGCTCTACAAGCAGACTCCTCTTTGGAGCTTTCACGCATCAGTGTTGAAGAAGCTAAAATCAGTTATGAAAATGCTAAAGCACAAGTCGAACAAACCAATATGTATGCCAGAGAAGATGGTAAGATTTTAACTATCACCAAAGATGTAGGTCAGGCGGTGGCTGCTATATCCAGTGGCTCAGGTTCAACAGATCAGTCTTTCATTACTTATATTGCCACCAATGAGCCGTATGTGGTTACAATGGCTATTCCAGAGTTTGACTTAATCAGTGTAAAGGTAGGGCAAAAGGCAGAGGTGCTTGTAGAAGGGCTTTCAGAGAAAGCACTTTTAGGCAAAGTGACAAAGATATCAGATATTCCTAAAACAGATAGCAATCAAGTGGTTACCTATGCAGCAACAGTGGAACTAGATGAAAAGCCAGAAGGACTTAAAAATGGTATGAATGCAGTGGTTTCTATCATTTCTAAAGAAGTCAATAATGTAGTAACAGTCCCTAATACCACCGTACACTTTGAAAATGGCCAGCAGTATGTAGAAGTTAAGGATGCAGAAGGTACTATACAAAAGATAGAGATTGTTACAGGTTTTTCAGATGGGACAGTTGCAGAAGTAAAGACGGGGATTACTGGAAATGAAAAACTGGTTTCAAAAGCGCAGGTGAGCACGAAATGAAGACCATAGAGATTTTAAGATCTATTTTTCTTAATATTCGCGCAAACAAAATAAGAGTTTTCCTCACTACTTTAGGGGTTATTATTGGTACACTGACCATTATCATTGTAGTAGGAATCGGTAAAGGTGGAGAGCAGGCTGTACAAGAACAGTTTAAAAAGTTAAGTGCCCAATCCATCAATATTATGAAAAACAGAGATTATAATAAAACCAAACAGTTGGAACTGGAGGATTTGCCAAAGCTTGAAGAATTATCCCATGTCGAAAGAGCAGGTGCCATTATAAGGACAAACGGAGATATCAGTTATGGCAGCGTCACACAGTCCGTGAGTATACAAGGACAGACAGCTTCCATACAAGATATTAATAATATTAATATTTTGCATGGAGATTTTATTACAGATGAAGACGGTACTAAAAGGAAAAAAGTGATTGTATTAGGTTATAGCTTAGCAGAACAGCTTTTTGGAGAGGATGTTTCCCAAGGAGTGGAACAAAAAGTCAGTGTAAAGGGAAGAAAGTATGATGTGATAGGCATTCTTAATCAAGAAGGAGACAGCGGAACAGGGGACAGTATTGACGATGGAGCGATAGTTCCTATCAAAATAGCAGAGAGTTACCTTTCAGGAAGATTTGTAATGCTGGCCTTTGTAGCTAAGGCAGATGCCATTGAGTCAGTGAGTACCGCTATAAGTGAGATCGAGCAATATATATTGGAACTGACAGAAACAGAAGGGGCTTATAACATTATGGATGCCGGCAGCAGGCTGACTACGGCGCTTGAATCAGCCAATACCATGGCAACTTTGCTGGTAGGAGTGGCAGCTGTCGTACTGGTAGTGGGTGGCATAGGCATTATGAATGTACTTTTAGTATCCGTCAGAGAGAGAACAAGAGAAATTGGTATACTCAAGAGTATCGGCTCAAGAAGGCAGGATATTATTAAAGAATTCTTATTAGAAGCTGTTATTATTAGTTTTTTAGGAGGACTAATAGGTGTTGGTCTTAGTTTCATTACAATCCCTATTGTATTATATTTAGGATTACTTGTTGTACAGAGTATAGAAGGCATCTTATTAGGTTTATTATTTTCAGTAGCCACAGGTATATTTTTTGGGGTGTACCCAGCGGTTAAAGCCTCAAAACTAAAACCCATTGAAGCATTAAACTATGAAGGGTAGGATAAAAATGAAAAAATTCAAAACAGCTGTTATAGTATTAAGTCTAACCGTTCTTTTAAGCGGATGTGCAATTCAGGGTGCTGAGAGCGTAATGAGTGAAGTTAAATCAGAGGTCAAAGTAGCTGAGGGTGTAGTGACAGAACTTCAAAAACAAGAAACCAATCAAGACAAGAGTGGATCAAAAGAAGAGGCTAAACAAAGAGAACAGGCAGACTTTACGGGTGAAATCAGTCAGATGATTGGCAATGAGCTGACGCTTAAACTTGTAGATATCAAAGGGATGCCTCAAATGCCACAAAGGGCAGAAACACCGGAGAATGATACATCATCAGGAGAAGAGGCAGAGAAGGCATCCGAAAGAACACCCAAAGCTATTACGGGAAATACCAATAGCGGGTTTCCAGGTGGAGGCGGAGGAGGTGGATTTCCAGGAGGTGGATTTCCGGGGGAAGGCAGGACAACAGGTACAAATGCAGGTACTGGCAGAAGCAGCACTGCGGCGACACTTAGCTTAGATTATACAGGAGAAGAGAAAACAGTTACGATTCCAGTTGGTATGAATATTGCAGGGGGAAGGGGACAAAGTGAGGCAACCTTTGAAAGTCTGCAGGTCGGGAGCGTCATTTCTATTTGGCTGGATGATAAAAACGAGGTAGAGAGTGCACGTCTGATTGGCGGAGGAACACAATGAGTTTACCGCTAATTGAAATGAATAATTTATGCAAAGCTTATGGCAAAGGTGAAGCTAGAGTAGAAGTACTCAAAAATATTCATTTTCAAGTAGAAGAAGGTGAATTTGTAGCCATATTAGGGCCATCGGGATCAGGAAAAAGTACACTGATGAATATTATAGGACTTATTGATACCCATGATACAGGAGAATATATTCTTTGTGGTGAAAATATTCATAATAAAACCGAAAGTGAATATACAACCATAAGAGGTAAAAAGATAGGATTTATTTTTCAGAAGTTTAATCTTATCCCCAAATATAATGCGATGCAAAATGTAGCCCTCCCGTTGCTTTTGCAAGGGGCAAGTTACAAAGAGGCTACCGCCCATGCAAAAGAACTTCTGGAGTCAGTAGGACTAGGGGACAGGATGCATCACAGGCCCAATCAATTATCAGGAGGACAGCAGCAAAGGGTAGCTATAGCAAGAGCACTGGTGGCCAATGCAGATATCTTGTTAGCTGATGAGCCTACAGGAGCCCTGGATCAAAAAACAGGTAAGGAAGTACTGAAGATTTTTAAAGATTTAAATAGACAAGGTAAAACGATTATACTTATCACCCATGATTTAAATATAGCTAAATATGCCTCAAGAATAGCGTATATTATAGATGGTGAATTAGGGGATGACCCACAAAGTGAGGAGAGTGACTCATAAATGAAAAAGATAATGGGGTGGATGATAGCCTATACAGTTAGTGTATTAAGTATAACCGTACAAGGCAGTGAACTACCGGTTTTAACTCTGGAAAGTGCTATTACCCGTGCAAAAACATACAGTACTGAGCTATCTCAAATACGCCGGCAGCAGACAATAAATGGGGCTAAGTTAACAGAGGCAGCCATTGAAGGAAGTTACAAAAGTTATCAAAAGCAGTATTTAGAAAACCAATATGCTGAAAAACAAGAGGAAACACAAGAAAAAGTCATAGCCTATGATTTGGCAAAGCTATTTGATGAAATACTACTTAATGAAGAAAAACTTAAAAATATGGAGAATAGTCTCCAAAAGGAAAAAGCTGATCTGGAGACAGCGCGCATAAAACTTCAAAAAGGGTTAATTAGCCAGAGCTCGTTCGATCAGAGTAGTTTAGCCTATGAAACATCAGAGAATAATAAAGTTCAGCTTCAGGATACGATTTATTCCCAATATACCACACTGAGTGAAATGATAGGGAAAACCACTACGCAGTTTGTCCTTCAAAAGGAACCTATTATTTATGAAACTTTTGAGATCATTGGCAATTTAGATGGGGTGATTAGCTCAAAGGCAGAGCAAAATCTTTCAGTCTGGAAAGCCGTTGAATCAGCCAAAATTGATCAAGAAATAGATATAGCGGCACTGGAACAGGCTAATTCATATGTAAGTTATCTGCAGCTACAGGAAAATACTGTCAAAGCTCAGGAGACCAGCGAGACGACCAAACAACAATTTGAAAATACCCTTAGAAGTAAGTATACAGAACTGCTGCAGCTACAGGAAAAATATAAAATTCAAGAAAAAGAATTACAGCAGCTTGAGAAACAGCTTAACACCAAAGAAAAACAGTACGCATTAGGGTATGTTTCAAAGACAGAATATGAAAAGTTAAAACTAAGCTACGAACAGTCAAAAACGGCGCTTATGGAGACAATCATCAAACAAAACTATACTAAACAAGTTATACAGAATCCTTACTTATTATAATATGCCTATGCCCCCCTATCCCGTAGTGATAGGGGGGATATTTTTGCGAGTGGAGGAAGTGTGACAATATCACAGAAGAATAATTTATGTTAGGTTATGATAAAACTATAAAAGATACTATTTTATTAGAATAATTTTACAATAAGTGATATAGTATGAATTAAGATGAAAAAAAGATGGAGGGAGCACTATGAAAAAGGTACTCATTGTTGGCGGGGTAGCGGCGGGGGCATCAGCTGCAGCCAGGCTTAGAAGATTAGATGAAAATGCAGAGATTATTATGTTTGAAAAAGGGGATTATATTTCTTTTGCAAATTGTGGACTTCCTTATTATATAGGGGATGTCATTAAGGAAAGAGAAAAACTTCTGGTTGCTACGCCAAAACTCATGAAGGATAGATTTAAAATAGATGTAAGGGTTAATAGTGAGGTAACAGGGATTGATACCAACGCTAAAAAAGTGATGGTTCAATCAGAGGAAAACGGCCTGTATGAAGAGGCGTATGATGTGCTTGTTTTGGCTCCAGGAGCCAAGCCGCTTGTTCCTAATATTCCGGGGATTAAGAGTGAAAGAATATTTACGCTAAGAAACGTAAAAGATACAGATCATATCAAAGCCCAGACAACGCATATTCAATCAGCGATTGTAATCGGCGGTGGGTATATTGGCATTGAAATGGCTGAAAATCTAAAAGAAAAAGACATAGATGTCACGCTCATAGAGGCAGCACCGCACATTTTAGCGCCTTTTGATGAGGATTTGGTGGTTGTTGCTGAAAAAGAAATGCAGGATAAAGGCATCAAAATAGTGTTAAATGATGGGGTTAAAGGTTTTAGGGATTTAGAGAAAGGCGTAGAAGTAGAACTTCAGAGCGGGGCATGTTTTAAAGCAGATATGATTATTTCGGCTATGGGTGTTGCGCCCGACACAGCTTTTTTGCATAATACGGAGATTAATCTAGGGGTAAGAGGCCATATTTTAGTTGATGACACAATGGAAACAAACATTAAAGATATTTATGCAGGGGGGGATGCAGTAGAAATCGTCGATTTTGTAAACGGCAAAGGTGCAGCTATCCCGCTTGCAGGTCCAGCCAATAAACATGGAAGAATTATAGCTGATAACATAAGCGGGCTTTCAACCCGTTATAAAAAGACTCAGGGAACAAGTGTTATCAAAGTATTTGATTTAACTCTGGCGGCAACAGGTAATAATGAAAGGACATTAAATCGTTTGGAGATACCTTATAAAGTGCTGATTGTTCATCCTAATAATCATGCCGGTTATTATCCAGGGGCAAGTCAAATAAGCCTTAAGCTTATCTTTAATGAAGAAGGTAAGATCTTGGGGGCACAAGCTTTAGGCTATGAAGGCGTCGAGAAGCGGATAGATGTTATTGCTACAGTTTTGAGGCTTGGAGGGACTGTATATGATCTAACAGAGCTGGAATTATCTTACGCACCACCTTTTGGGTCAGCTAAAGATCCTGTGAATTTTGCAGGGTATGTAGCTGAAAATGTGCTGACAGGAAAAAGCGACATTGTTCATCCAAGGGAACTGGAAAGTGTAAAAAATCATAAAGATATTGTGATATTAGACGTGAGAACAGCTCCTGAAAGAGAAAAGGGTAAAGTAGAAGGCTCAGTGCATATCAATGTTAATGATTTGAGAGCGCATTTAGATAAACTTGATAAAAGCAAAGAATATTGGATACACTGTGCAGTGGGCGTAAGGGCTTATGTTGCAGAAAGAATACTTAAACAAGCAGGCTTTAAGTGCAAGAATATTACGGGCGGCTACAAAACGATTGAAGCCATGGGGTTCAAGCCTCAAATAAAAGAATAAATGTAAATACTCTTCTGGATAAGCTGTCAGAAGAGTATTTTGGCATGGGAAAGGAGACTTATGGAGAGACTGTTGGAATTAGCTAAAGACTATGTTTTTTTAGACACTTTGCCTATAAAGGCTAAACAAACAATAGCCAAGCATTTAATGGTGCATCATTACAAAAGAGGTGACAAACTGATTGACAACAGGGGATCTTGTGTTGGGTTTTCCTTCATCTTGGGAGGAACGTTAAGAGTTTATAGAATGAGTGACGAAGGCCGTGAGGTTACACTGTATAGGCTAAAAAAAGGAGACAGCTGTTTTTTGACCATATTATGTGTGTTGTCTCACTTAGATAATTATGCTTTTGCGGAAGTAGAAGAGGATGCAGTGCTTGCCATTGTGCCTATGGAGATCTTTAAAGAATATATTTTAGAGGATAAGGAATACCTCAAGTATATATTCAAAAACTTATACGGTAAGTTTGACCATACGATTGCCACATTAGAAAAAATCACTTTTGACAGCATTGAGAAGAGAGTCACCGATTATTTAAAACAGGCCAGCCAAAAGGCGGAGGGAGAAGCTGTTATTTATACAACTCACGAGAAGATTGCTATAGATATAGGTTCTTCAAGAGAAGTGGTAAGCAGGGTGTTGAAAAGTTTTGAAAAAACTGGACTGCTTGAATTAGGAAGAGGCAAAATCAAGATTCTGGAGATGGAAAAATTATAAAAATATAGTAAGGATGTAAATCCTCATCATAAAAATACCTTAGGAGGAATAATGATGGATCCAATCAAGTTAAGTATTGTTGGTACAAGTCAGATAGCCAAAAAATTTGTCATAGCGTGCCGAGATGTACCAGAAATAATACCTTATGGTGTCTATTCCAGAACCTTTGAATCGGGCAGTGCATTTGCAGAGGAGATGACTATTCCTTATGTGTTTACAGAGTATGAGGAAATGTTAAAAAATACGTCAATAGATGCGCTCTACATAGCATCGCCTAATGCCTACCACTTCAAACAAGCACAGTTGGCCTTGCAATATGGAAAGCACGTTATATGTGAAAAGGCAATTACATCTAATCTAAAAGAACTGGAGCTTTTGATAGAGCAAGCTAAAGAGAAAAACTTACTCATAGTAGAGGCCATGAAATCTTTAGGAATGCCTACTTATAAGCAAGTTAAAATGAATTTAGATAAAATTGGAAAAGTGAGAAAGGCTGTATTTAACTACTGTCAATATTCCTCTAAATACCCAGCTTATCTAGCTGGGGAAAATCCTAATATCTTTAATCCGAAATTTTCAGCTGGGGCTTTAATGGATATAGGGATTTATTGCATTTATCCATGTATTGATTTGTTTGGCATGCCAAAAGCCATCAAATCTCAAGCGACGTTACTTGATAATGGCATTGATGGGGGTGGAAGTATTTTATTAGAGTATGGGAATAAAGAAGTGAGTATACTTTACTCGAAAATTAATAATTCGAGTCTAGGGAGTGAAATCATGGGAGAGGAAGGAACACTTTTTATAGACGCTATCTCATCACCGCTAAGTGTAGAACTAAGAAAAAAGGGTCAGCTGCCTCTAACATTAAGTGCCCCATTAGAGCACGATTCAATGTATTATGAAATCAGAGAATTTGCAGATACGCTCATAAAAGGAAAAACAGAATCTGCTGTTTACAGTTATAAATTAACTAAAAATATTATGAGCATACTGGATCAGATTCGTCGTGATATAGGCCTTATATTTCCAGCAGACTTATGATACCTTGTTTGATAAAGCCCTAAACGATGCGTTTAGGGCTTTTATGATGCAACCAGATTATTCAATATCTATAATGCGTTTAGAAGGCACTTCATATA
>JARBTY010000124.1 GCA_029239935.1 Clostridia bacterium
GCACAGGTCGCCATAATTCTTGTTGAACCAAAGGCCATATGAGAACAGCTGATATTTCTCCCTGCCATCATGAGGTTACTGATATTTCTAGAATAAAAGCATCTGTATGGAATGGTATATAGCGGAACTTCTATAAAGTTTGTGCTCTCTCCCTTATATTTAAAGCCTTCCGGTGGATGCATATCCATTGGCCAGCCGCCATAAGCTACAGCGTCTTCAAATATTCTTGCTTCTAATACATCCTGCTCCTTTAAGATATAGTCCCCTTCTATCCTTCTACTTTCCCTTTTGCCCGGCAAAAACTGTATCCAGTCCAGTGTATAGTTCTCTGCGCCATGCTCTCCGCCATTTTTGATATGATCCCATATACCATATACTGTCTTTAAGAGTTCGTCTCGAATCTCTTCTGCATCACTAATCGTATCATTGGTGCCACCTAGTTCTATCCACCAGTATCCTGAGTCCACGCCATAATGTTCCATTTTGCCATTTGTGGCACTATGTCCTCTATATTTAAGATCTTCTTCTGTAAAGGTATAAGCCCAATCTGGTTTTTCAAAAAAAACTGGCGCCCCTTTATCCAAGGCTTTAAACATGATTGTATTGCCCATCGTATAAGCATCTGCTTTTTCTGGTGCAAACTGCTCTTTGAACTCATCCCGTGATTCCCTGCCAACTCTGTAATCAGCCCCTGATTGATAAGCGAGGCTGCCATCTCCTGTACAGTCCATATAAACCTGAGCTTTAAAAACAAACTGTTTTTCTGTGGTGAGCTGATAGGCTTCTATAGAAGTTATTTGAACACAATCCGTTATGGACTCCGTTGTTACCTTCATCATTCTTGTATTTAAGTACAAGTCTAGATTTTCCTGAAAGTTCACTTTCTCCCACAGTATCGTATCTAAAATAGAAAAAGAGTGATACGGATTTCTTTTTCTATTTTCCAGCTGTATTTCTTCTATTATGCCAGTTTCTCTGGCATTTTCCCTCGTTCCATGCATGTTGGCACCGCATATATGCATCCTTATTTCAGAACTGGCATTGCCCCCTAGCACTGGCCTGTCTTGAAGCAATGCCGTTTTGGCTCCTTCTCTGGCACTGGCTATGGCGGCACAGATTCCCGCCATTCCACCGCCTACTACCACGACATCATATACTTTATACTCATTCTGTATCATTGCTCTCTTCCTTTCTATTGCAAAAGTTTATAGCATACTAACCTTTTACACTGCCGCTGGTGAGGCCTTCTATAAAATATTTTTGACCTAATAAAAACACTAATACCATCGGAATCAGTGCCACCGTTGCGGCTGCCATGATCAGGTGATCCTGTGAAAACCCTGATTCGTCTATGAAGTTAGTCAGCCCCACTGTAAGGGTGTAGAGCTTGCTGTTGGTCAAAAAGATAAGAGGCGCTTCATAGTCATTCCACCGCCATACAAAGTTGAGGATAACAATCGTTGACACCGCTGGTTTAGCCAGTGGCAGCACCAGTTTATAGAAAATCCCAAACTCTCCCATCCCATCTACTCTGCCAGCTTCTAAAATCTCAGTAGGCACTTCTAAAAAGAATTGTCTCATTAAGAATGTACCCAAAGGCGTAAATAATCTTGGCAGTATAAGCGCCCATAAAGTGTTAAAAATACCCATATATTTAAATAAGATGAACTGCGGCACCATCAGTACCTGAAAGGGTACCATCATCGTTACAAGATACAACATAAAAAGTTCATCCCGGTATTTGAACTTTAGTTTTGCAAAGGCATAGCCGCCCATTGAGGCTGTAATCACAGTTCCTATAACAGAAATAATGGTCGTTATGAATGTATTTTTAAAATAAATTAAAAACGATGGGGACTGATTGAATAATACTTCTTTATAGTTATCAAAAGACATATTGGCTGAGAAAATTTTAGGAGGATATTGATAAATCTCATTAAGCGGTTTAAATGAACATATCACCATCCACAAAAAAGGAAAAATAATCATAACAGCCATAAGCATCATCAGTAAGGTCAAAATTATTTTAGTTTGTTTTTTTGCCGTTTTCATATTTCCCTCCTAAAAGTTATCTTCATGTTTTTTCTGCACTTTCCACTGAAACAGGGTGACTGCAAATATGGCTAATAACAAAATCCATGCCATGGCCGCTGCATACCCCATCTTGTGGTATCTAAAGCCTGCAATATAAATGTAATGCGCTAGCACTGTGGTGGAACTACCAGGTCCCCCTCCGGTCATGATATTTATCGTTCCAAAGATTTGGAATGAGGTGATTATATTGGTAATCAGCAAAAAGAATGTGGTATTTTTGAGCATAGGGACTGTGACATAGCGAAAGGTTTGAAAGGATGACGCCCCATCTATCTGAGCTGCTTCATATAAATCCTTTGGGATCCCCTGAAGTCCCGCCATATAAATAACAACATTATAGCCAAGTCCCATCCAAATACCCACTATGATAATAGCCGGCAGTGCCCACTCTAGGCTCCCTAGCCATCCTGGTGTATTGCTTATGCCTATACTTCTAAGAAATGCATTGATAATCCCTTGAGAAGGATTAAAAAGTATCATCCATATCGCTGAAATGGCTACAATGCTTGCAATATAAGGTATAAAAATCATGACCCGTATGGCATTGCTGAAATACACTTTGTTGTTAAGGATTGTGGCTAAGATAACAGAAACTCCAATAAGTACAGGAATAGTACATACCGTATAAATCAGGTTATTTTTTAATGCATCCAAAAACCATTGGTCTCTGAACATCTCTATAAAATTACCTAGGCCCACAAACTGGGTATTTTCAAACCCTTCAAAAATATTAAAATTTGTAAATGCTACGACCAGCGAAAATAAGACTGGCAGTAATATAAATACAAAAAAGCCTATAAAGTTGGGCGCTATAAAGACATAGGGCTCCCAATTGAGTTTTTTCTTTTTTCTTTTAACACCCTCTATTTTTAGTTCCATTCACTGTCCTCCTTATTTTAAATAGCTGACATTGCTGCCAGCTATTTAGATCACTCTATTATTTTTTAGCTTTGCTAATCACATCGTCTGCTCTTGACTTTAATACCCCATAGTAGTCCTCTTCTTTTGTAGCGCCTAAGAAATATTTTTCTGATTCTTCTTTATAAATCTGCATCACTTCTGGAAGCGCAGTTGTTTCTGTCGCTACAACGTATTTGAGACTTGGATCAAGCATAACTTTTTTGTAGGCCTCTACATCAAATCTTTGTTCTGGATTTTCTCCTAAAATGAGTTTGATTTCTTCTTCTTCTCCAAAGGCATTATAAGCTGGCATCTTAGCAATATGCTTAGCCCCTTCTGTTGCCCAGAACTGAACAAACTCCCATGCTTTTTCTTTGTTTTGTGAATTGGAATTAATAGAAACGTAGTTATTGAGAATAGACTGGTAAGGATTCTCTGTGTTTTCATCCACTCTTGGAATAGGTGCAAAAGTCGTTATAAAATCATGTGGAAACTCTGGATCATTAACATATCTTAACATCCAAGAAGCAAAGGGCATCATCGCAATCTCTTCATTCAAAAAGGCTGGATGAGAAAATCTTTCTAGTTTTCTTGAGAAAACTTCTTCATAAGGAATCGCACTGCCATTATCCATCATTTCTTTTAACTTTGTGTTGGTTCTAAAAATCGCATCATCAAAATTGCTGGTGCCGTCTGCTTTATAAAGATAATTGCCTCCGAGTAACGTCTGCGGAAGTCCTAAAGGCAGGCCATCATAATACGTACAGGTGCCATATACTTTTTTGCCGTCCTTTTCTCCAGTTAACTGAGCCGCAATCTCAACAAATTGATCCATTGTCCAGTCTTCTGGAATAGTGATTCCTTTTTCATCCAGCATATCTTTATTAATCATCAGTCCAATAGGTTCTCTGGCCGTTGGGATGGCATATAATCCGTCATTAGGTTTTAGAATGCCTTCCACCCCACCATAAATCTGGCTGTTTATAAATTCTTCTGCGTTCAGATTACTGAGGTCTTCAACCATTTTACTGTCTACACGTTTTTTAAGCAGGTCTGCAGAATAGGTGAAAAACACATCTATTTGCTCACCAGACAAAAGTGCTGTATCAAGCTTTGTATTGCCTGTATCATCATTCACATAACGTACATATTCTACAGGTGTATCGGGATGTTTTTCATTCCACTCCGTAACAATTGCTCCAGGACCGCTTTCTTCTGCCACGCCTCCCCATACAACAAGTTTGCCTCCTTCAGCTTTTGCACTGCTGTCTGCACTTTCCTCTTTCTTCACTTCTCCTCCTGCTGCCTGCGTATCAGCTTCCTTTGAAGTACAACCTGCCATCGGCACCACCAACATGGCTGCTGCCAAAGATAAACTCATCACCTTTTTAGTTAATTTTGTCACGCTACTTCCCCCTTTTTATGAATTAGTAAGCCTTATTGATAACTCTATTATATTTTAAAACCGCATAATTTTTAGCACGTAATATTGACTGTTTTTATCACTTTTATATTATAAATCTTTTCAAGTCAATTTTTTTATATTATTTTGCACATTTTTATTGATATTTTGGCAATCAATTTATGCTAATTGCTTTTAAGCGTAAAAAAATAACACCTTATCGACTTAGGTGTTATTTTTGGAAAGCATATTTTTTTGATATTGTTTAGGGGTAATCCCCTCTATTTCTTTAAAGACCTGTGTAAAATAACTGCAATTGGTGTATCCCATAAGCTCAGAAACCTCTTGTATCGTTATCCTTTTTCTAGCTAAAAGTTCTTTAGCTCTTTCTATCCGTATTTGATTAACATATTCGATAAAATTGGTTTTCATGATTTTTTTGAAGTATTTAGAGAAGTAGCTTTCACTCATATTAACATGCCCAGCCACATCCTTTAATTTAATATTTTGATTGTAGCCATTATTAACAAAAAGTATCGCTTTATTAATGGCTGCATCATAGTTTTCTTTTCTCTCCTGCTCAACAGCCGTTTTGATATCTACAGCCATTTCTCCCAAAAACCCCATAACCTCATCGATACTTTTGGCTTCTTCAAGTACCTGCCTGATGGTTTTGTAGTTTGAGAAGAATTTGTTAGCATCTATAGCATACTTTTTAGCAATGTTAGAAAATACCCCAAAAATCTCTTCCCACTCCCGGCTTTCCTTCCAAAACGCTTTTAAGCTGTAGGCACTCTTGAGAATGTGCTCTGTAACCTGCTTTAAAGTTGCTGCATCTCCGTATTCAATAGCATTTCTTAAGTTCTCTTCATGTGCCAGTGTAAAAAAGCTAGGCAGTATCTTTTGCTTTTCCGTTGGTATAGATGTGGTATTTTTGTGGACATAGGTTATCGCTCTATTGATTGTATCTACCAGCTCTTCTGTCGTCATCGATAATTTTGGAATATAATCCAGTGCACCTCCAAATTTTAGGGCCTGCCTTACTACTTCCATATCATTGACACAACTCAGTACGACTGTAACCGTCTGTGGCCTGCAAGATTTCAGCTGTTCTATCAGGGCGATCCCATCCATCTTAGGCATCTTAATGTCCGTAAGCACAATATCTACATCATTTTTTAGAATCAGTTCCAGTGCCTGCTGCCCATTACTGGCTTCTATCACTTCATCTATCCCTATCTCTTCCCAGTTAACAGATGTGGCAATACCTTTTCTTATCAAAATCTCATCATCAACTATTATGATTTTCATTGATGTACCCGCCTCTCATAAATAATTCAATAAAGACTGTCACGCCTCCCAGTTCATTTCTCTTTATATTAAGTGAACTGCCTTCCCCATAGTAAAGCTGTATTCTTTCCTGCACATTTTTTACGCCAATCCCAGATGGTTTTTTACTGCTGGCTAATAATTTATCTATTTGTTCATCGTCCATACCACACCCATTGTCTTCTACCAGTATACTCACTTTATCCCTATTTTTAAATATCTTAATCGTGATAATACCTAAATCCTCTTGATCTTGAAGACCATGAATAATTGCATTTTCTATTAAAGGCTGCAAAAAAAGTATCGGCACTTCTAAAGCATACAACGACTCCTCTACTTCAAAATGAACGGCAAACTTCTCTCCATATCTCATTTTTTGAAGCTCGATGTAGTGGTTTAGACAGGTTATTTCTTCTCGAAGTGTAATGATATCTCGATTTTTACTCAAGGAATATTCCAGAATATACCCTAGGGAGATAATCATCTTTTCAGCTGTCTTTGCCCCTTCCATAATGCATAACCATTTGATACCGTTAAGGGTATTAAATAAAAAATGGGGCTGAATCTGTGACTGCAAAGCCTCCAGCTTCGTTCTCTGCTTTTCTTCATAAATCCTTTTATTTTCCTCGAATAATTCATTTAATTTGGTGCTCATGATATTAAAATCTTTGCTAAGCTCTTCTACCTCTTGATTGGTTTTGGGAATATCAATATGAATAAACTTCCCCTTCTTAACAGTCTGCATGGCATCTCTCAGTTTGGTAATCGATTTTGTCAGCCTATTGATACTGAAAATATCTATACAAATAATAATAACCAGTACAACAATATTAATGCCTATCGTAAAATTTCTATAATAGCTGACTTTTTTTAACATATCTTTATAGGGTATGATTTGCACCACTTTCCAATGGGCTTTACTGATATTTTTTGAACTGACAGCTTGTTTTTGTCCTTTATAAGAAACGATTTCATGCGACTCTAACTGGCCACTCTGGAGTGTGCGTTTAAACCATTCTTTATCAAATATTTTACTTTTTTCACTGTTATTAATGTACGCCAGTATGACACTGCCCTGTTGATCTACCAAAAACCGCTCAGTATTTTCAAATTCATTGCCCGCAAACAATAGGTTGCTGATATTTCTCTCATTAAAAAGCTCTATCGCCAGTACCCCTATTGTTCTGCCGTTGATATCCAATATATTTCTGGCCATCCCTATGATAGGTACTTGTTCATACGCTGTACCAGAAACTTCTGAGAATTCTTTCCAAACAAAGTAACCTTCTGCATTAAGTGTCTCTTCAACCCACGCTTTTCTGTAGCTTTCAAAGCCACTGATCTCATTTTGAGCAGTGGTTGTATAAATATCAGCTTCATTGTTATAAATATAAACATCTGCATTATAGGCATACAAATGGGCCGCATTGACGTTGGATAATTTTTTGGTTATCTTTCTTACGACCGGCAAAGATGTTTCCCTGTCTTTAAGGCCGCTTATGACATCCTGGTCAAGGGTTATGGCGTTAGAGGCAGCTATAAGATCATCCAGCACCTGATTAATATCTTTTGTTATTTGACTCAAATTTTGCTGTGACTGTAAAAGCAGCTGTTCTTCCATAATATTTTCTATGTAGAAATAGCCTGCCCAAGGCACTATAATAAAAGGAATGGTGGTCAGCAAAATAATAATAATGAGAAACTGCTTTTTAATAGTCATATAACACCTACTTTTAGAATTACTTTAAACACTACTTACCTTATTATATCATATCTGCTTAGCGCTTAGGCTGTCTATTCATTTTAAACAATCACCTTCCTTGCTTAAGACTTGCTAATAAGTGTATAATAAGTTATATTAAATGACTTAGTCTTAAGGAGATTCCAATGAATAATGCTTTCCAAGATTTTAACATCAACACAAATATAATAAATGGGTTAGAAAAACAACAAATTACCGTTCCTACAGAAATCCAGCTTCTCACTATCCCTGCCCTATTAGAAGGCAAAGATATTATCGCTGAGTCTCACACTGGCAGCGGCAAAACCCTTGCTTTTCTTGTGCCTTTATTTCAAAAGATAGATAGCTCTAAACGGGAGATGCAGGCTATTATCCTGGCTCCAACTCATGAATTAGTTATGCAAATCTACAATCAAATTACTCTGCTTGCCGCCAACGCTGCTCTTCCTATCACTGCTACAACCATTATGGGTGAAGTCAATATTGAAAGGCAGATTAAAAAGCTCAAAGAAAAACCTCATATATTAGTCGGAACTCCAGGGCGTATACTGGACTTAATCAAAAAGAAAAAAGTCACCCATACCACCATCAAAACCATGATTATCGATGAGGCCGACCACCTTTTAGAGCGCAATGAGTCTGCAACGATTAAAGCGATGCTCCATGCGACTCCAAGAGAAAAACAGCTTTGTATTTTTTCTGCTACGATTAACAAAAAGACCGGTGAAACGATTCTGCCTTTTATGAAAGAACCTGTTACACTCAAAACCGCTCCTCAAACAGCACTTAATCCTAATATCGAACATATGTATATTGTGGTTGATAAAAGAGATAAATTCGAGACGCTCAAAAAGCTTATTGCTGCTACCTCTCCTGAGAGAGCCTTGATTTTTGTAAATCAAAGCAATGAGATTGACCTCACGGTTGATAAACTCAAATACCATAAATTTGCTGCTGCAGGCATCTCCGGCAGTACACAAAAAGAAGAACGCAAAACAGCACTTACACAGTTTAGAAGCGGCAAGGTCAAATATCTGGTATCCTCTGACCTATCAGCTAGAGGGCTGGATGTCCCTGAGATCACCCATATCTTTCACCTTGACTTCCCGCCTACTGCCAATGACTATCTTCACCGCGCTGGCCGAACAGCCCGCGGCAACTTCTCTGGCACTTCTATAGGTATTACGACAGAAAAAGAAGCTATCAGAATCTACGAACGCACCTTTGGTATCAAGATTTTACCTAAAAAATTATTTAAAGGTACTCTGCTGCCTGTGGTCTAATCTATACTATTTTTTCTGAATGAATAGGGGGAATATTATGTCAGTAGATACAAACACCATTTTAATTGCTTTTGGCCTTACTTTATTTGCAGGACTATCAACGGGAATAGGCAGCGCACTAGCCTTCTTTACCAAAAGAACCAATACGAAGTTTTTGTCTATTTCCTTGGGTTTTTCTGCTGGCGTGATGATTTATGTATCCTTTGTAGAGATTTTTCAAAAAGCTTTGGATTCTCTAACTTCCGAGTTTGGGTTAAGAAGTGGTACTCTGTTTACTGTTTTAGGCTTTTTTGGCGGAATGCTACTTATTGCGCTTATTGACAAGCTTGTACCCTCTTTTGAAAACCCCCATGAAATTCGAAATGTGGAAGAATTGTCCGAACCTGACTATTCTAAAAACAAAAAACTTTTGAGAATGGGTATGATGTCGGCTCTTGCCATTGCTATTCATAATTTTCCCGAAGGTTTAGCTACCTTTATGGCAGCCATCAAGGATATCAGCATTGGTCTGCC
Source organism: Clostridia bacterium (assembly GCA_029239935.1). The sequence continues at coordinate 9,263 of JARBTY010000124.1, forward strand.
TATTGCTGTTGCTATAGCTATTCACAATATCCCCGAAGGTATTGCGGTATCCGTTCCTATCTATTATGCAACGGGCAGCAAGAAAAAAGCTTTTTATTACTCCTTTTTATCCGGACTTTCAGAGCCTGTAGGTGCTCTCGTGGGATTTTTCCTTTTATCAAGATTTTTTAATGAGGCCACCTTTGGTATTCTTTTTGCCGTTGTAGCAGGTATTATGGTTTACATCTCTCTCGATGAACTGCTGCCAACCTCTGAAAAATACGGGGAACATCATCTCTCCATTTACGGTTTGATTGCTGGTATGGTTGTGATGGCCGTGAGCTTGATCTTATTTTTATAACTATACTTGAATCACCATTGGCCAGTTGCTTTCCCCACAATTCAAAGTATAGAAAAGTCACCTCCTGCGCATTCTAACATGCAAGGAGGTGACTTTTATGTCTAAAAAAGGCAATGGTATGTCCACTTATACTAAAGAAATGCT
>JARBTY010000125.1 GCA_029239935.1 Clostridia bacterium
ATTAAATGATAAAAATGTTCAGTTGCTGAATGCTAAAAAATTAACTATTTTAGATGCCATTGTTGCATCAGGTATTGAACATACAGATATTTTCCCAAAACGTGGAAAAACCCTGATGTTTAAGTTGGATGGTTCGCGGATGCGTATCAAAGGGGAAAACGGCGTTTCAGCTGATATTTTTCTAAATGGCAAGCCAGCAACAATCAATGATAGTGTAGCAGAAGATGATAGCATCAAAGTTGTTAAGGCGGTTCACGGCAAAGATGGCAAAGCAGATCTTACACACTATATCAAAGAAACCTTTACGGTTTATGTGAATGGTGAAAAGTTTACTATTCCTATTGTCTTGGTAAATGGTGACTGCATGCCAGAAAATTATAGTATACAAGAAAACGATGATATTCATATGATTCACCCCCATCATGTGGGAGAACTGCTTGATTACCTGAGAATTGACTGTCAGGGTAAAATGGTTACAGTTAATTTTAATAAAGCAGAGCCTGAGCATAAATTGTATGACGGAGCATCTATTTTAATTGATGAACTCAGCCACCAGGGGCAGGCGGTTTTAGAAGCGCCTTTAGCAGATACTATACAAACAAGTGAAAAAGAGCCTGCTCAAATAGACCGGTTACAGATTACAGTTAATGGGGCACAAGTCATATTACCATCAAAGGAAATGCCCTATATGCTTGCAAGTATATTTGATTATATAGCTTTTGATCTAACAAAGCCGCAAGGAACCATTCAGCTTATTAAAAATGGCAGTCCGGCAGCATTAACAGATAGTCTAGAAAATAAAGACGTGTTAGAAATCTATTGGAAAAAATAACAGGAGGATTCAAATGAAAGGCATTATAACAGTTATTGGAAAAGATAAGGTTGGTATCATCGGAAAGGTATGTACATTATTAAGTGATCAAAATGTAAATATATTGGATATTTCTCAAACCATATTACAGGGGTATTTTAATATGCTTATGGTTGTTGATTTAACCCATACTCAAGTGGACTTTGTTGAGCTAGTAGATAAGCTTTCAGAACTTGGAAAAGCTATTGAAGTGGATATTAAGCTTCAGCATCAAGATATATTTGACTGCATGCATAGGATTTAATAAATAGAGGCTTGTAACATTAGAAAGGGAAAAACATATGATATCAAGATTTGAAGTGCAAGAAACCAATAAGATGATTCAAGAAGCAAATTTAGACATTCGTACCATTACGATGGGGATTAATTTATTAGATTGTATATCAGATGATATGGATAGATTATGCAATAATATCTATGAAAAAATAACGACTAGAGCTGAACATTTGGTAGAAACAGGGGAAAATATTTCTAAAAAATATGGTATTCCAATTGTTAATAAGAGAATTTCTGTAACGCCCATAGCACTTATAGGGGGAGCTACAAAAGCAGATTCTTATGTACCTATTGCAAAAGCCCTGGATAAAGCAGCCAAAACAGTGGGTATCAATTTTATAGGCGGATTTTCAGCACTTGTGCATAAAGGCTGTTCACCTGCAGATACTGTACTTATCGAGTCCATTCCAGAGGCACTGGATGTTACGGAAAGAGTATGTGCTTCAATTAATCTAGGAACGACTCGTACGGGCATTAATATGGATGCAGTTAGGCGAGTGGGAGAAATCATTAAAGCAACAGCTCTTCGCACAGCGGACAGAAACAGCATAGGATGTGCTAAGTTTGTTGTGTTCTGTAATGCGCCAGAAGACAATCCTTTTATGGCAGGTGCTTTTCATGGGGTAGGAGAAAACGATGTAGTTATTAACGTTGGTGTAAGCGGTCCAGGAGTTGTTAAAAAGGCTTTGGAAGGTGTAAGAGGACAGGATTTTGAAGCTATGTGCGAAGCTGTAAAAAGGACTGCATTTAAGATTACAAGGGCAGGGCAAATGGTCGCAAAAGAAGCAGCACAAACACTCAATGTGCCTTTTGGAATTATAGATTTATCGCTTGCCCCTACTCCGGCTGTAGGAGACAGTATAGCCGAAATTATTGAAGAAATGGGTATTGAAATGACCGGTGCGCCCGGAACAACAGCAGCTTTAGCTATTTTGAACGACTGTGTGAAAAAAGGCGGTGTTATGGCATCTTCCAGTGTAGGCGGATTAAGCGGTGCTTTTATTCCAGTAAGTGAAGACCATGCGATGATCCGTGCAGCAGAAAAAGGTGCACTTACCATTGAAAAGCTTGAGGCTATGACATGTGTATGCTCAGTAGGCCTTGATATGGTTGCAATTCCAGGAGATACCAGTGCATCTACTATCTCGGGAATTATTGCTGATGAAATGGCTATTGGGATGATTAATGCCAAAACAACCGCAGTGCGTATTATACCTGTAGTAGGTAAAACAGTAGGTGATCAGGTAGAATTTGGAGGTCTATTAGGGTATGCGCCTATTATGGCTGTTAACCCTTATAAATGTGATAAATTTATTGCCAGAGGTGGAAGAATACCTGCACCAATCCATAGCTTTAAAAACTAATTTTATAAAATAAGGGGCATAGTTATAGTGAAAATTTTAAAAGACTTAGAACCTGCAAGTATATTTGAATATTTTGAACAAATCAGTGCTATCCCAAGAGGCTCTGGAAGTGAAAAAGCAATAAGCGACTTTATGGTTTCTTTTGCTGAAAATCTTGGATTATGGGTTAGACAAGATGAAGCTTATAATATTTATATTAAAAAACCGGCTTCTCCAGGTTATGAGAAAGCACCAGTTGTTATCTTACAAGGCCATATGGATATGGTATGTGAAAAAAATAAAGAGGTTTTACATGATTTTGAGACAGAGGGACTTAAGTTAACAATAGATGGAGATTATATCCGGGCCCAAGGGACAACGCTTGGTGCCGATAATGGGATCGCTATTGCTTATCAGATGGCCGTACTTGCTGACCAAACTTTAAAACATCCGGCCCTTGAAATATTGATGACGACTGATGAAGAAAGAGGTATGACGGGGGTTTCACTCCTTCATCCAGAGTATTTGGAGGGCAAGATACTGATTAACCTGGATACGGACGTAGAGGGTGAATTTTTGGTAAGCTGTGCAGGGGGTGTCAGAGCATATATTACCTTGCCGTTAGTCTATGAGCCTATAAGTCAGACCGCGAAGACCTACTCATTGCGGATAAATGGTCTGCTAGGCGGACACTCAGGAGCAGATATTCATTTGGAGAGAGCTAATGCACATATTGTTATGGGCAGAGTGCTAGGGCAGCTTAGAAAACAATTTCCTTTTGGTCTATGTGAGATCATTGGCGGCACAAAAGATAATGTCATTACAAGAGAATGTGAAGTCATACTTGCCATAGAGTCTGGTGAAGAATCTTTATTGCAACATGCTGTTAAAGCTTTTGAAAGTGTACTCAAAAATGAATACAGCGAGCATGATGGTCAAATAAATATCACCTTTACAGAAGTTAATCATAACGGCGCTGTATTTAACCAAGAAACAGCAGATAAAATCATTGATTTACTGATGGTCATTCCAAATGGTATTATCAGCTTTGATCAATGTATGGCGGGACTTGTTCAAACATCACTTAATCTAGGCATTATACAGGAACAGGGAGATAAAATCAAATTTGGAAGTGCTATCCGCAGTTCGCTGCCTTCTAAAAAACAAGAATTAATCCATAAACTTGAAATACTCAGTAAAAGGTTTGGAGGAGCATTTACCATAAGTGGAGACTACCCGGCATGGGAATACAGTAAGGAATCCTCTATAAGAACATTAGCTGGGAAGCTTTATGAAGACATGTATGGTAAAGAACCTTCTGTTAAAGCAATTCATGCAGGACTTGAATGTGGCTTTATTTCTCAAAAGATACCGGCGCTTGATATGATTGCTTTTGGGCCAGATGTTAAAGATATCCATTCCCCACAAGAACGGGTAAGTATTTCTTCGATGATAAGAGTTTATGAATATCTTATTAAGCTTTTGGAGAATATAGTTATTTAGTAATACGTGGAGGTGCGTCAAGATGAAACTAGAAAAAAATAATAAATATTTTACAATAGCTGTTTATACTGTTTTAGCAGGTATAACTCTTTTAATTGCTGCTTTGGGAATTTTTCATTTCAAGGAAGTATTGGCATTTTTTATAAAAATATTAGGAACCATTTATAGACTATTAAAACCACTTATTATTGGTGGCATTATAGCTTATCTGTTGGATCCGATTGTAGAATTTTATGAAAAGCGCTGTCAAAACAAAAAAATATTTCATTTTAAAACTAACTGGTTTCATCTTGGGAAAAAGCGTTTGCCTATGAAGCAAGGAGAGGCAAAAAAGCATCTAAGAACAATGCCGACTTTGTTAACGACCTTTACACTAATCGCTCTCATAGGATTGTTTATCCTTATAGTTGCTATGAATGTTAAAAATGTACTTGGGACGACCTCTATTCGCAATATTTCTTCTGGTATCGATAAGTATATTGCTTATTTTGAAAATATGTTAGGACAAGTCACAAGTTTTGCAGACCGTATGCCTTTTTTATCCGACACAAATGATGTTGTTCAAGATGTTTACAACTATATTAATGGGTTTATTGCGGTCTTATCCAATAAAGTGGTTCATTTCTTTGCCGTGCTTGGGGCCAATGCGATGAATATTTTATTGGCATTTGTCATTGCATTTTATTTACTTCAAGATAAAAAGAGAACACTTTTATTAATCAATAAGATTTATAAATCTATTTTGCCTGAAAAGGTATACAGGGTTGTCAAAGTATTAGGAAGTGATATTGATTATGTATTTTCTAACTATATCAGAGGACAAATGATTGATGCGGTCATCATTGCGATACTTACTAGCCTTGCGCTGACGCTTATTAAGATGGATTTTGCGATTATTATTGGTATTGTAGCAGGTCTTTTTAATCTTATACCTTACTTTGGCCCAGTGGTGGGATTTGTATTAGCCGGGCTGATTGGACTTGTAGATGGTAATCCAATGAAAGCGATATATGGTGTTGCAGCTTTAATGATTATTCAGCAAATTGATGGTTGGATTATCGTTCCAAAAGTAGTGGGGGGGAGTGTGAAACTGCACCCCGTTGTGGTACTGCTCTCCATATTAATTGGGGGCAGCTTATTTGGACTTGCAGGAATGCTGCTGGGGGTACCGGTTGCAGCGTTTATAAGATTGGTGATTTTGAGATATATGAAAGATACCGTAGATGTAGAAGAGCATTAAAACAAGAGAGGCAGGATTGCCTCTCTTGTTTTAATTTGCAGAAATACGTTTTAGTTTAGAGAAATACGGTGAAAAACTTTTTTACCCTTTTGAATCATCAGGGAATTATCCTTGAAGTGATCAATCGTTAAGATAAGGGCTGGATCTGTTACAGGAATGCCATCTATTTTGATACCATTTTGAGTAATAAGACGTCTGGCTTCTGAACGTGAAGGAACCAATTTAGCTTTTTCTAAAAGTGTAATAATATCTAAATTGGCAGTTAGTTCATCAGCGCTAAGCTGAGTTGTTGGAATAGAGCCACCAGATGCACCACCCATAAATAATGCTTTGGCAGCAGTATCAGCTTTTACAGCCTCTTCTTCGCCATGTACAATCTTTGTAATTTCAAAAGCAAGTTTTTCTTTTGCTTTATTGATATCAGCACCTTGCAGAGCTCCCAAAGCCTCAACCTCCTCCATCGGTAAAAAGGTAAGCAGCGCTAAGCATTTTTTAACATCGGCATCAGCTGTATTGCGCCAATATTGGTAAAACTCATAAGGAGATGTTTTTTCAGGGTCAAGCCATAGAGCACCCTTTTCAGTTTTCCCCATTTTTTTACCTTCGCTGGTTGTCAAAAGAGAAAAAGTCATACCAAAGGAAGTATCACCATGTAACCTTCTTACAAGTTCTACGCCACCTAAAATATTGGACCACTGATCATTGCCGCCTAATTGCAGCTTGCAGTTATATTTACGGTAAAGTTCCAGAAAATCATAAGATTGCATCAACATATAATTAAATTCTAAAAAAGATAACCCCTTTTCAAGCCTTTGTTTAAAGCACTCAAAAGTTAGCATACGATTGACAGAAAAATGAACGCCTATTTCTCTTAAAAAATCCACGTAATTAAGGTTAAGCAGCCAATCCGCATTATTAACCATAATTGCCGCATCGTTTTCGAAAGAAATAAATTTGGAAAGCTGTTTTTTAAAACAACTTACGTTGTGTTCAATAATCTCGGGAGTCATCATCTTACGCATATCTGTTTTGCCAGTAGGGTCTCCTACCATGGCTGTTCCGCCCCCAATAAGGACGATGGGTCTATGACCTGCTTTCTGCATATGTGACATAGCCATAACGGTTACAAAATGTCCGACATGAAGGCTGTCAGCAGTAGGGTCAAAGCCTATATAAAAAGTTACTTTCTCCTTGGTCAAAAGTGCTTTGATTTCCTCTGCATGGGTCATTTGCTGGGTAAAACCGCGTTCTAATAAAACATCATAAGCATTCATTTTTAGTGCCTCCTACTATTTTTGATATATCATGTCTTTAACTTTTTTAAAAGCTATTTTATGAAACAAAAAAAGGGCACCTCGTCCTAAGGACGAGATAACCCGTGGTACCACCTTAATTTACAGAACATAAGTCTGCCTTTCAATCATGATAACGGATGATAGCCGGAATGATTCAACTCAAAAGGAGTAATTCATATAATAGTTTGTATGTGTTCTCACCAGCCACACATTCTCTGCAACAATACATATTATATTACTAGGTCTTTATCAAAGTCTTTAAAATATGATATTAATAGTTATGATAGCATACTCATTAATTTTTTTCAAGTGAATAAGTAAAGCTTAATCGTATAACAATAGTTTATGTAGAAATAAGATTAAATATGCTATAAGATAGAACTGTGAAACATTCGTGTAGACAGTATAAATTTTCAGGGGGACTATAACATGTATGAGATAGAACAAGGCGTACCTCAGTTGGGATGTTCACTGGATTTACAGGGAGCGAATTTCGGCATATTTTCTGATAAAGCCAGCAGTATGTTATTAGAAATCTATCACTCCAGTAAAGAAGAGCTTCCAGTATTTAAAATGATATTGGACCGGGTACATCATGCAACAGGAGATATCTTCCATATTTATATAAAAGATATACAAGAAGGCATGAGTTATATATGGAAGACAATGGGCAGCAGCGGCAATCTATCTAAAGCAATCATAGACCCATATGCTTGCTGTATTGAGAAGAAAATGAGCAAACCTTTGACTTATAAAAATATAGTTATTAACAAGAATGCAATTTGGCATAAAAAGCCCTGCATTCCTTGGGAAGAAACAATTTTATATGAAATGCATTTAGGCGGGTTTACAAAACATACTTCTTCAGATATGGCTATTTGCGAAAGAGGGACTTATCAAGGTGTGATTAATAAGATCCCGTATTTAAAGGAACTAGGCGTTACGACGATAGAACTCCTCCCAGTTTTTAAATGGCATGAGCAAGTGACTAAAAACAAAAATCCTCTAACTGGCGACTTATTAAAAGATGTGTGGGGCTATAATCCCATATCTTTTTTCGCTCTAGACGAGAAGTACAGTGTACAAAAAAATAGTTTTAAAGCCATAGAAGAATTCAAAAATTTCGTTAAAACCATGCACGACCATGGATTGGAGATTATTTTGGATGTTGTATATAATCACACAGGAGAAAGCGGCATAGAGGGGGAAGCCTTTCACTTCAAGTATCTTTCAAATAATACTTATTATAGATTTGATGAACATGGATGTTATATGAATCATTCAGGAACAGGTAATACACTAAATACCAATCATAACGTCGTTAAAACCCTTATATTAGAAAGTCTAAGGTATTGGGTAGTTCATATGGGAGTAGATGGTTTTAGATTTGATTTGGCGTCTATACTTGGACAGGATAAGACAGGCAGATGGATGGCTCATTCTCTTTTGGATGATATTTGTGAGGATCCCATTCTTTCTCATGTCAAGCTTATATCAGAGAGCTGGGATGCTGGCGGTAGTTACGATGTCGGAAAGATGCCTTATTGCTTTAGAGAATGGAGTGATTCATTCAGAGACACAGCCAGGCGGTTCGTAAGAGGGGATATGGGCCTTACAGCATCTATTGCAACGTGTTTATTAGGAAAAGAAATTTGTTTTTCGAATTCGAAGAAAAACAGTTCACATGCTATTCATTTTATTACCGCTCATGATGGCTTTACCCTTTGGGATTTGGTGTCATATAATGAAAAAAACAATATTGAGAATGGTGAGAACAATCGGGATGGACATAATGCCAATTATAGCAATAACTGTGGGATAGAGGGAGAAACAGAGGATGTAGGCATCTTGAATATGCGAAAACGCAGACTTAAAAACTATATGTGTTTGTTGCTTTTTTCAAGAGGAATACCGATGCTGCTTATGGGTGATGAAATATGCAGAACGCAAGCAGGCAATAATAATGCGTATTGTCAAGACCACGAAAAAGTATGGGTGGACTGGAGCAGAAAAGATATGTTTCAGGATATTTTTAGTTTTGTAAAAGAAACCATTGGTATCAGAAAAGCTATCAAATATTTTCATACAGCAAAACCTGACAAGTATAAAGTAACCTGGCATGG
>JARBTY010000126.1 GCA_029239935.1 Clostridia bacterium
AAGTTTGTATGGATTAATGAGCGTAATGAAATAGAAAAATGTTCGACAACAATGTTAGGTGAGTTTTTACATGCCCTAGCAAATGCTACAATTCTTTCTAATTCCATCAATCAAGAGCTTATTACAAAAGTAGATGAAGCGTATATCAAACGAGGCATGGGGTTTGAAAAGAAAAATGGAGTGACTAAATCTGCCTTTGCTGTGAGGCTGATGGACATATCTTTAGATACAACCCCTAATGAGCGGGCCAATTTTTTAGCTGGCGCTTTGGTGGCCAATGATATCAGTCCAAAAATCATAGGGGATATTGAAAATAAATATCATCGTATCTATATTGGCGGATCATCCCCTTTAAAAGATATATTTAAAATAGTTTTAGATAATAAAGGTATAAAAAATATTGATATTACAGTGCTGGCAGATGATATTACGGACCAGGCAGCAGCAGCAGGAGCTATATCAATAGTGGAACATCTAAGGGAATCAAAAAAGAAAATAATCTAAAGGAGGCAATCAAATGGCGAAAAAAGTGATGTTGATTACAGGAGGAACAAGAGGGATTGGTTTAACAACAGCAAAAAGATTTGCAAAGGAAGGTTATGCTATTGCAATCAATGGTATAGAAGAAGCAGCAGGTAAAGAAGCTGTTGAAGAAATGAAAAACCAAGGGTATGAAGCAGCCTTTTTCTATGCAGATGTTACGAAAGAAGAAGAAGTCAACAGTATGATGAAAGCAGTAGCGGATGAGTATGGCAAAATCGATGTACTCATCAACAATGCAGGAGGTTTGGGTGGACGTTGCCCAGTGGAAGAGATGAGTACAGGCTTTTGGAATAAAGTTCTAGATCTTAACCTAAACAATCCTTTTTATTGCACAAGAGCAGTTATTCCTTACATGAAAGCAGATGGGGGAAGCATTATTAATATTACCTCTATAGCAGCTTATAATGGCGGAGGTCCAGGGATTGCGGCATATGCTGCTGCAAAGGCCGCAATTTTGGCTTTTACAAGAGCTACAGCAAAAGAATTTATCGGGTATAACATCAGGGTTAATGCCGTTTCGCCGGGAGTGGTTGATACTGAATTCCATAGTGCAACCAATAAAGACTTAATGGAAAGTTGGAAACAAGGGATACCTGCAAAGCGTTTTGGAACGCCAGAAGATGTGGCGAATGCTATGTATTTCCTTACTTCAGAAGAATCCAGCTATTTGGTTGGAGAAGTGATTCAAATAAATGGCGGACAAGATTTTAGATAGACACTCGTTAAGTAGTGGGAGGGAGAGTGAGTTATGGAAGAAAAACATATGTGTCATTATAATGAAGCCAGGAAGTTTGATACAGATCAATTAAGAGCATCTTATCTTGTAGAGGAGTTGTTTGTACTTAATACTATAAAAACCGTGTATTCCTATGCTGACCGCATGATCATCGGTGGTGTTTATCCAGAACAGTCTTTGGAGCTTAAAGCAGAACCATCTCAAGTTTCTTCTTTTTTAGAGAGAAGAGAAATAGGAATTATTAATATTGGAGGCAGGGGCAGTATCGTTGTTGATGGCATAGGCTATCAGTTAGAGACGATGGATGCGCTGTATATTGGCAAGGGAGACCATCAAGTTGAGTTTTGCAGTTTGGATCCCAATACTTTGGCAAAGTTTTATTTTAGTAGTACATTAGCGGATGAGAGTTTCCCAACTACATTTATTGATCATAAAGATGTACAGAGAATGGATTTAGGTTCTAAGGAAGCAGCTAATGAGAGAGTCCTGTACAAATACATACATCCAGATGGAGTAAAAAGCTCAAGACTGGTGATGGGATTTACAGAACTTTTGAAAGGCAGTGTATGGAATAGTATACCACCCCATATACATGAGCGGAGAACGGAAGTATACCTGTATTTTAATATTCCTGAAAAAGATGTTGTGTTTCATTTCATGGGACAAGAAGATCAGACAAGGCATGTTGTGGTAAGAAATGAGGAGGCCATTATTTCGCCTTATTGGTCTATTCATAGCGGAGTAGGTACCCAAAATTATTCTTTTATATGGGCAATGTCAGGGGAGAATCAACTTTTTGCCGATGCAAGGACTATTGATTTAACAGCATTAAAATAGGAAATAGAAAAGCAGTGTTATCAAAACGCTTAAGGCGAAGATGACACTGCTTTTAATATTTGGTGAAAATAATAATGAATACTTTCCTTTTAAATATGTCAATACATAAATAATGAGGATAAAATAAAAAATGAGTTGATCAATAAAATATGAAACTTTATGTAAATAAAAAATCATATTTTGATTTGGAGTCTAATTTGTAGATGCTTTGATAAGTTTGTCAATTTTCCATTGACACAAAGGCTTTATAATTATATAATAACTAACAAATGGTTTATTTAAAACTACATATTATTACCAATTAAGACGCTTTTAAGAAAGTAAATATCAATTTTAATATTATTTCAAATTAAGACATACAATACATAAAAGTATTAATATGCAAGATAGTAAATAATATTACAAAAGCGGCAGATGAGGTTATAATTATGTAAACTATAAGGAGATGAAGGAATGAAAAAGACATTAACTTTGTTATTAGCTTCAACATTGGCTTTTACAATGCTTACAGGTTGTGGAAGCGGTAAAGAGAATGCTGCTCCAGCACCAGAAAGCACTACTGAGAGTCCAGCAGAAACAACAACTACAGAACCACAAGTTGCTGAAACGCTTGTATTTGCACAAGGGGCAGAACCAAGAGGATTAGACCCAGCATTTGTGGATGACGGTGAATCATCAAAAGTCATCGTAAATATTTACGAAGGACTTTTAGCTTATGAAAATGATTCAACAGATGTAAAAGCAGCGTTAGCTGAAAGCTGGGAAAAAGGTGCAGACGGCCTTTCTTATACTTTCAAATTACGTGAAGGTGTTAAATTCCACGATGGCACAGATTTTAATGCAGAAGCTGTAAAATTTAATATCGACAGACAGATTCCACCACTACGTCAAGAAGATATGCCTTATGCAAGTTTTGTTTATGCAGATGTAAAAGACGTAGAAGTTATTGATACATACAATGTTAAAATTAACCTTACAAAACCAAATTCAGCTTTTCTTGCAAACCTTGCGATGAGTCTTGCAGCACCAATCGTAAGCCCAGCAGCACTTGAAGCAAACAGCGGTAATGTAAATAAAGCACCTGTTGGAACAGGCCCTTACAAATTTGTAAGCTGGAATGCAGCAGAAGATATCGTATTAGTAAGAAACGATGAGTATTGGGGAGACAAAGCAAAAACTCAAAACATTGTTTTCAAATTTATCCCAGATAACTCAGCAAGAATCGTAGCACTTAAAAATGGTGAAGTAGATATGTTAGATGGTATCGACTCAACAGGTGTTGCTCAAATAGAAACAGACGGCAATAAAGTATATAACGTACCAGGTATGAACATCAACTACATGGCTTATAATACAACAAGAAAACCATTTGATAATCCTGCAGTAAGAACAGCGCTTTCAAAAGCAATCAATGTACCAGAGCTTGTAACAGCACTTTATGGAGATTATGCAGAAGTGGCAAATACAATACTTCCTTCATTTATTCCAGGTTACAGTGCAGATATCAAACAAGTAGCTTACGATGCAGAGACTGCAAAAACAGAATTGGCAGCTGCAGGCTTTAGCCAACCAATCAAAATGATTGTTTATAACAACCCAAGACCTTACAATGCAAGAAACAAAGCGTTAGCTGAAGCTATTCAATCTTATTGGAGTAAAGTTGGCGTAGAAGTTACAATTGAAGATTATGACTGGACAACATACAAAGATAAAGTTGTAGCTGGAGATTATGATGTATGCTTCTATGGATGGATTGGGGATAATGGTGACCCTGATAACTTCTTAAATCTTTTAGCTGACCAAAACCCAGCGATGAACGTTGCACGTTTAAATGACCCAACATACAATGCCATGATTGCAGAAGGTACATCAACAGAAAAAGGACCAGAAAGAGATGCAGTTTATCAAAAAGCAGAACAATACATTGCAGATCTAGCTGTATGGGTTCCAATTTCTCATGCATCTAACCTTTCAGCTTATGCGCCAGGTGTTGAAAACTATTACTATCATGCAACAGGTAACATATTCTTTAAAGATATGTACAAAGCAGCTGAATAATAAAAAGCTTATCATTATATAGTAATAAATACCATTCATGATAGAAAGTGAATGGTATTTATTACGTTGTTTAATAAGCTAAATGACACAATAAATAACATGGGAGGAAGAAAAATAAGATGATAAAATATATCATAAAAAGATTGCTATTACTTATTCCTGTATTACTAGGGGTTTCAATTATCATTTTTTGTCTCATGCGCGTCTTTTCACCAGATCCAGCGTCTATCGTGCTCGGGCAGCATGCAACACCAGAAAAAATGCTGGAATGGCGGGAAGCCAATAGACTCAACGAACCTATTGTAACACAATATTTTGAGTATATGGGCGGCATTTTTAAAGGAGATTTTGGGACATCCTATTATACTAAAACACCTGTAGCAAAAGAAATTTTTTCGCGTTTTCCAGCAACGATTGAATTGGCGTTTTGTGCTATTATTTTGGCCTCAGTCATAGGGATACTATTAGGTGTCATATCTGCGGTTAAAAAGAACTCAATCATTGATAACCTCAGCATGGTAACAGCACTTGTAGGGGTGTCTATGCCGATTTTTTGGCTAGGGATTTTATTAATTATTTTATTTGCAGGCAATTTGGGATGGTTTCCTGCTCAAGGAAGGATTCAAACGCTTCTAAGGCCTGAAAATGTTACGGGATTTTATTTGATAGACAGCTTGATAGAAGGGGATATGAAGTCTTTTATGTCAGCACTCAAACACCTTGTGTTGCCTTCAGCGACACTGGCAATGTACTCTATGGCCATCATTGCAAGAATGACAAGAAGTACGATGCTCGAAACATTATCTAAAGATTATATTAGGACAGCAAGAGCTAAAGGCATTGCAGAAGGTAAGGTCATCAGAAAACATGCGCTTTCTAATGCACTTATTCCCATTGTTACAGTAATAGGGATACAGTTAGGTTATCTGATGGGCGGGGCTGTACTTACGGAAAGCGTTTTTGCATGGCCCGGTATCGGTAAGTTTACAGTTGAAGCTATTATGAAATCAGATTTTCCGATTGTTCAGGGAGTTGTACTTCTTATAGCCTTTATTTTTGTAATGATGAACCTTATTGTGGATATTATTTATGCATTTTTGGATCCACGTATTAAATATTCGTAAAGGAGGGATTAGAGATGAACACTAAAAAGGTAGCTCAAACAGAAAGTGGCACCCATGCAGTTGAAAAGCCAGAATCACAATTAAAGCAAATGTGGTATGCACTCATTGAAAATAAAGCAGCAGTGGCCGGTATGATTATTATTTTATTCTTAATATTTTTAGCCGTGTTTGCTAAATTCATCGCGCCCTATGATCCTAATTATGCAGATCTATCTATTAATAAACAGCCCCCTTCTATGGCCCATTGGTTTGGAACGGACGAGCAAGGCAGGGATATTCTTTCCCGTGTTATTGACGGTACAAAGGTTTCACTTTCAGTAGGTGTTGTGGCCGTTATCTTTGCGCTGACAATAGGAACAGTGCTTGGTGCAGTGGCAGGTTATAAGGGCGGCAAAACAGATATGATTATCATGCGCTTCATGGATATCATGATGTCTATTCCAGATATATTACTTGCGATTACCTTTATGGCGGCATTAGGACGAGGTATTGACAAAGCAGTTATTGCCATTGGTCTTGTTACCGTGCCGGAATACGCAAGGATTGTCAGAGGAAGTATTTTGTCCATTAAAGAAAGTGAATATGTTCAAGCTGCCAAGGTCATTGGCAATAATGATGTTCGAATTGTTTTTAAACATATACTCCCTAATGTACTTTCGCCTATTATTGTAAGGGCTACACTGGGAATTTCCACAGCTGTTTTAAATACTGCAGCCCTTGGATTCCTAGGACTCGGGGTTCAGCCGCCAGCAGCAGAATGGGGCGATATGTTAGGTCGTGCCCGCGTATTTATTTTTGAAGCACCATATATGCTTATTTTCCCAGGTATTGCAATAACCATCACAGTGCTTGCATTTAATCTTTTAGGAGATGGGCTAAGAGATGCATTTGATCCTAAGTCAAGAAAGTAATCCGATAAAAGGGGTGAGAAAATGTTACTTGAAGTAAAAAATCTTAGAACACAGTTTAAAATGAAAAAAGGTGTTGTTAATGCCGTTAATGATATAAGCTTTGATTGTGAAAAAGGTGAAATTTTAGCGATAGTAGGAGAAAGTGGATCAGGTAAAAGTGTCACTTCTTTATCTATTATGCAGCTTTTATCAGAGAATGCAAAAATTTCCGATGGAGAAATTTTATATAAAGGTGAAGATTTATTAAAAAAATCTATCGAAGAAATAAGAGAACTTAGGGGCAATCAGATATCCATGATTTTTCAGGAACCTATGACTTCTCTAAATCCAGTCATGCGGATAGGTGAGCAGCTGATGGAAAGTATTATGCTGCATATGAAACTATCTAAAAAGGATGCACTCAAGAGGGCGATAGAGATGCTTGAGATCGTGGGGATTCCTTCTCCAAGTCAGAGAATCAAAGACTACCCTCATCAAATGTCTGGAGGGATGAGACAGAGGGTTATGATAGCTATGGCGCTCTCTTGCAGTCCGGAACTGCTGATTGCAGACGAACCCACTACGGCACTAGATGTGACCATTCAAGCACAGATTTTAGATATTATTTATAGATTAAGAGAAAAACTAGGGATGGCAGTGCTTTTGATTACCCATGATTTAGGTGTAGTAGCAGAGGCGGCAGACCGAGTAGTTGTTATGTATTGTGGTAAAATTGTGGAGGAGGCGCCAGTGGACAAATTATTTGAGAAGCCACTGCATCCGTATACGACAGGACTTTTAGCGTCTATTCCTCATATCGACGAAGAAAAAGAAAGACTGTATATGATCAAGGGAATGGTTCCAAATCCGCTTCATATGCCAGAAGGATGTGCCTTTTCAGACAGATGTGACAAGTGTATGCCTGTCTGCCGAGAAGTTATGCCGGAATCAATTGAGCATGAAGGACATAAAGTAAGATGTCATTTATACAGCAAAGAGATAGAGGTGGCTAAATAATGGAGAAAGAAGTACTACTTGAAGTCAAAAATCTCTCTAAACATTTTGTAGTGGAAAAGAATTTTTTTGGCAAACCCATCAAAGTATTAAAGGCAGTAGATGACATTTCTTTTAAAATCTACAAGCAAGAGGCCCTGGGACTTGTTGGAGAAAGCGGCTGTGGTAAAACCACCATTGGTAAAATGCTGGCCAATGTCTATTCGGCAACTGAAGGACAAATCCTGTATAATGGCGTAGACTTAACCAAGCTAAATAACCGACAAAGAAGAGCATACTGCAAGGATATCCAACTGGTATTTCAAGACCCTTATGAGTCGCTCAACCCAAGGATGAGTGTCGGAGACATTATTGCAGAGCCTATTAAGATCAACAAACTACTCCCAAATCATGAAATAGAAAAAAGAGTAACCTATTTGTTAAATTGTGTAGGACTTGCAAATCATCATAGAAATCGTTATCCCCATGAGTTTTCGGGTGGACAAAGGCAAAGAGTCGGTATAGCCAGAGCATTGGCAGTACAGCCTAAGCTGATTGTATGTGATGAGCCTGTTTCGGCACTAGACGTATCCATTCAGGCACAAGTTTTAAATCTGCTTAGTGACTTAAAAGAAGAATTTGGTTTAACCTATTTATTTATCGCCCATGGCTTAAATGTTGTAAAACATATTAGTGACCGTGTAGGGGTTATGTATCTGGGGAAAATCCAAGAGTTTGCAGATAAAAAAGAAATTTATAGCAATGCGGTTCATCCTTATACAAGGGCACTGCTTTCATCAACACCTATTACCAATCCAAAGCTAAAAGATAGGAAAGAAAGAATTATCTTAAAAGGGGACGTTCCAAGCCCTATCAATCCGCCAGAAGGCTGCAGGTTTAATACAAGATGTTATAAGGACAAATTGGATGTATGTATGACAGAATGTCCGAAGCTTGTAGATGTAACGGGCGCAGGGCATTATGCAGCCTGCCATCTTTATAAAGAGCAGACTATTTAATTTGTAAGAAGACTGCAATCATACGTTAATCTAATTGAAACCGGATTGTAGCAATTATTTGGTAATATAAGAGCAGGGATTGATAGATATAAAAATGTTTCCCCTTTTCTTTTTAAAAAGCACCTTAGGCCATCTTATAGATAGCATAAGGTGCTTTTATTGTAGCATAGTACCTAACAGAAACGGAGGATAAGGCATGAAAAGTAATAAACGTTTAAGAGGTAAAAAGGAGACAATCCTTATTTTAACAATGCTCACGGTCTGTATTATTCTCATTAAGGGTGTGAGTTCATTTACTGAAATGCTAGAAAATGATAGCGGTTTGATACAAAAATATACTGAAAATCAGTCAAAAGCTTCTAAGAAAAAACCAAGCCCTCTAAAGGAGACAGAGGTACAATCAGAAGAGGGG
>JARBTY010000127.1 GCA_029239935.1 Clostridia bacterium
CTGCTTACAGCTCTAGTATGCCTGTTAAGATTAGGAGTTGATGCAGTGAGCTATGAAAATGCCATAGATACCCTTGTAATAGGCATAAGTGCATTAGCCATCTTATTGATTTCCTTTTATTATAAGAGAAAAAGCTGGTTTGTACTTTCTACAGTTACATTGGTATTTTTGGTTCTATATATGTCTAAGAGTTTTTGGCTTTCATTGGCTTGGTGGATTTATCTGCTGGTGGCAGGTATCATACTGATTGGTACTGCAGCAGCTAATGAGCGCTTTAAGGGCAAGGACAGCAATCTTGTGAAAAAGATGGGGCGGTGGATGAGTGACTGGTCCTGGTAGGGCTTAGAAAAGCTTATACAAGCCTAACTTTATAAAGAGCAGTATTTAGATGTTTGAGGCAGATTATATAGTCATACCATAAACATTTGAATAAAGCTCTTTTTTGATATTTAAGAAGTCTTTTGTTTTAATCTTGGTAGGGAAGCTCATAATTTTTAACGGAAGGTGAGTAGAGGTATCCTGCAGTGCAGGCTGCATGTAGCCAAAGTCAGTGAGTTTAAAGCCTAGTCGCTGATAAAAGGTAATCCTTCGTTTGGCAGGGACTGTATTAAGATCTTCCACCTCTAAAATAACAGGTTTTTGATCTAGCTGTAAATAGGCCGGAAGCATCTGAGAACCTATACCTGTACCTCTGGAGTGACTGGCAACAGCAAAATGTTCAATAAACTTAAAATGCTCAAATTCCCAAGAAGCTATAAAAGATTCTATACGGTTTTCAGGGTTTTTAAAAGTAAAAATGCTATAAAGGGGGTTATCTAAAAGCTGAAGCGCCTTATCGTAGGATCTTCTTTCGCAGGCAGGAAAAGCTTCATTCATTATTTGATAGACCGTTAAAAAGTCTTGTTTTTGCAATAGTTCAAGCTGAGTATTCATAGGAACCCTTCTTTCTCTGTGAGTCTATAAAGAAGCCTAAAAGTTTACATAAGTTTATCCGTTTAATTATATCAAAATAACAGGATTAAATCAAATTGCAGGAGTAAATGATACTTTATAATGACAAATGCAAAAGAATAGCCTATAGTTAATTTATATAGGATATTATTTTGTATATTATCATTAATAACATGTTTGAAGAGGTCGGAAAATTATACATATTGACAAAATTTGAATTTAATGATAATAATTATAATATAAAATTAAATATAAAATGACTTTAATATGAAAAATTTTAGAGCAATGGATGAGAAGGTTTATTTAAAAGGGGGATTTAGAAGTGATTAGATTGGTTATTGTAGACGATGAAAAGGTGATAAGAGATAGTCTGTCATCAATGATTAATTGGGGGGAGCATCGAATCGAAGTGGTAGGGTTTGCAAAGGATGGAGAGCAGGCCTTGGAGGTGTGCAGACAGGTAAAACCTCATCTTGTACTTACTGATATAAGTATGCCAAAGATGAATGGCACTCAGCTTTTGCACAGCTTAAAGCAAGAGATGCCACAGACAAAAATCATTATAATGAGTGGTTATGATGAATTTTCTTATGGGCAGCAAGCGATTAAATATGGAGCTTTAGATTACCTTATTAAACCTATTATTACATTAGAACTAGAAAGAGTCATCATAAGAGTCAAACATATTCTTGAACAGGAACTATTTGGTGAACTGCTGTACATCAAACATTATCAGGAATTAGAGGACCTTATGGAGCCTTATTTTAATGCGGTAAGAATGGGGATTGAAAAGGATGCAGAACAGCATTTACAGGCTGTTATCAGTCATCTAGATGAAACAAATATGCTGTTAAAAAATTATAAAAAAGTTATGGGATATATTCTGGCGAGGCTAGAAAAAATGATGGAGATGGATGGATACCTTCTAAAAGATGCGCAGATAGAAAAATATAATAATAGGCAGACGGGGCTGATTCTGCTCACTTCAAAAGGAGAATTAGCGGAATGGCTGCATCTTTTAAGCCAGGAGATCTGCAAGTGGCTCCAAAGGGGAAGTGAGGGCATAGTAACAAAGCCAGCATTAATACAATAGTTTAGGAGTAGTATATGAAAGTTGCATATGATAAAAATCAGGGGGACGATGGAGGACGGATTGAATAATGTAAAGAATGGGGGAATAAAGCATGAAATATATGTGGCTTGATGAGTATTGTCTTTCGAAGATAGGAACTGACAAGGATTTCAAGGAGGAGTGGCAGGCAACCAGATACATGCTGAGGGGAAAGATGTTTGCGATGCAAGGGGGGGATAAAGAAGGAAAAGCAATTATTACGCTTAAATTAGATCCTCTTTATGGTCAACTTTTGAGACAAAATTACAAAGATATTATTCCAGGATACTATATGAATAAGGAGCACTGGAATTCTTTGTATCTAGATGGGGAAGTACCGGATGAAATTCTAAAGGATATGATAGACAAGTCCCACCAGCTTATTTTAAATGGTTTACCCAAAAAGATACAAAAAGAAATACTAGAAAAAGAGTAGTTTAAGCTGGAAAAAGGGTAATATTAAAAAAAATAAAAAAAAAGTTTGAAAAAAGTGCCGAATGATTATATAATATGTTATGGAAACAAACTGATGAGTTGTCGCCAAGCGGTAAGGCACTGGACTCTGACTCCAGCACTTCGAAGGTTCGAATCCTTCCAGCTCAGTCAAAAAAAGTGGTGTAATAAAGATGTAAGTTAATCTTTATTACACCACTTTTTTTATTTTATAGTGCCAATAGATAATAGTTGTGCTTTTGGCATGCAACATAATGACTTATGAGACTACTAGGAGGACAATATCTAACTTATAATTCAAGCATAAGATATTTTTAGGAAGGTGTTGACTATGAAACTTAAAGGAGATATACGTGAATGAAAAGTATTAAGGGGCAGCTTTTGATTGCGACAGAACTAGTTATTTTAACTATTATTATTGGATTAAGCAGTCTAGCTTTAAATATATCATCCAAGGCTTTGACTAGTACAGCGAATACCACTATGGCAGCCATAGTGCAGCAAGCTACAAAAGTTGTGGAAAGCCGCGCTCATGAACAGCTTAAAATTGTAAAAATGATAGCAGAAAAGGCTAATATATCAAACAGTGATGTTTCTATTGACTACAAACTCGCATCTCTTCAAGGAGATGTATCCCGTCAGAAATATATAAAAGTAGGAATAGCTGATTTAAATGGGGATATCAAGTTTAGCAATGCAACTTCGGCTAATGTTTCTGATAGAGAGTACTTCAAAAGAGCTCTTGCGGGTGAGAGTGTTATTTCTGACCCTTTAATGAGCAAAGCAGAAAATAAAATAGTTGTTGTTTACGCAGTACCTATAAAACAAGATAATAAGGTCATAGGCGTATTAACTGCCACAAAAGAAGGAAGTGAAATCAGTTCTATAGTAGATGACATAACCTTTGGAAATACTGGCAAAGCTTTTATGCTGGCTAATACAGGCGTGAAAATAGCACATTATAATAATGAGTTAGTTATGAATATGGATAATGATTTTGAAAATATTAAACAAGACAGCAATCTAAAAGATCTGGTTGCTTTAGAAGAGAAAATGGTTAAAGGTGAGATTGGCTCTGGATTTTATCGTTATAAAGGAGCGGACAAATTTCTGGCGTTTGCTCCTGTGCCAGGAACGACTTGGTCCTTAGCTGTTGTTGTAGAGGAAGCTGAAGTGTTTTCAGAACTTATTTTTCTTAAGAAAGCTATTAGTATTATAGCACTGCTCTTTATGTTGGTATCGGCGGCCGTTGTATACTTCATTTCAAATACTTTGGCTAAACGGATAAAAACAGCAACGCATTATATTGTACCTATGGGAGAAGGAGATTTTTCACAGGCTATAGCTCCTAAACATCTCAACATGAAAGACGAAATAGGACAAATGATCCAAGCAGTTAATACGATGCAACAGTCTATAGGACAAATGTTTTCAGCCGTCATAGAGAATTCTAATAAAATTGACTTAGATGCACAAAGTCTTTCTGCGGTATCCGAAGAGATGAATAGTTCTTCGAATGCAGTGACAACCTCAATACAAGAAGTTACTAAGGGAGCAACAACACAGGCAGAAGCCCTTACAGCTATCACAGAGGGATTAAATGATTTTTCAGATAATCTTGAACATATTATTAAAGATATTCAGGTAGTTGATGAAAGCTCCAATCATATTATGAAGCTTTCAGGAGAGAGTACTGAAAAAGTCCAGCATCTAGCTGAGTCGGTAACAGATACAAATCAATTATTCAAAAATTTTGAGGCAAATATCATAGAACTAGATAAAAATATAAGTAAAATCAATGAGATAACAAATCTTATCAATGCCCTATCTAATCAGACCAATTTATTGGCACTTAATGCAGCTATTGAAGCAGCCAGGGCTGGAGAGGCGGGGAGAGGTTTTTCAGTTGTCGCAGATGAAATACGGAAGCTAGCGGAGCAGTCAAAAAATTCTTCTGAAAATATAGCAGTTTTAATTACAGCGATTTCTTCTGAAAATGAACTAATGATTGAAAAGGCCCAAGAGGTGAGCAGAGAATTTGCGAATCAAACAACTGTTATTGATATGACATTATTATCTTTTAACGAAATTACTTCGGCAATTAAACAGACCATTCCTCAGATAGGTAATATTAATACAGCAGCAGAAAATATTAATACTCAAAAGAATAATATCGTTACGCAAGTAGAGAATATAGCGGCCATATCAGAACAAACAGCAGCCTCTTCGGAGGAGATTAACGCCTCTTCGGAGGAATTATCCAGTGCATCTGAAGAAGTCGCCTCTTCGGCGGCACAGCTTAGCAGCAGAACAGAAGAAATGATAGTGCAAGTGAAGAGATTCAAGTTAGATAAAATCAATACGCTATAAAAAAACTTTGTAATTGAAGGACCTTCAATTACAAAGTTTTATACAAGGTGATTTTTAATGGCATAGACCGCCAGCTGAGTACGATGTTTGAGCTGAAGTTTTGAAATAATTTCTGTGATTGTATTTTTTACTGTTCCTTCTGCTATAAAAAGAGCTGCACCTATCTCTTTATTGTCTTTGCCTTCAACGAGAAGACTAATAATTTTAAGATCTCTTTCGGAGAGAGATACCTCTATACCTTCAATATTTAGAACTTTGCCTTGTAGCTTATCCATATTGAGGGAGTGGGTATTGAAAAAATCTTTATGTATAATACTGAGTCCCAAAAAAGTACTTTTTATGGAAAGGATTAGTTCCTCAGATCCTATATTTTTCAAAATATAACCATCAGCGCCGCATTTGATAGCTTCAGAAGCATCTTCTTGATCATTTGAGGCAGTAAGAATTAATATTTTGATCGAAGGATATTTCTCTTTTATAAGTTTTGTAGCTTCTATACCAGTGCAAACAGGCATAAAAAGATCCATCAGAATAATGTCAGGATTGATTTTATTACAAAGTTCATAGGCTTCAAGGCCATTAACAGCAGTAGCAGCAACACTTATATCACTATTGTTTTCAATGATATTTTTAAAGCTTTCTCGCAGAAGCTTTTGATCGTCTACAATCATAATACGTATCATTAAAATAACCTCGCTTTATTAAAACAAATTTAGATAAATCATATAAGATATAGGTAAATTATAACATTTTATACCCTTTAAATAAATAAACAACTTTTCACTTTGAAAATAATTTCTGAAAAGTTAAAGGGTTTAGTGATGAAATCTTGAGCACCACTTTGTAAAGCTTTTTCATAATAGAATTTGTCATCCTCTGCAGAAAGCATAATAATAGGTATGGTATGTATATTTTTGGCATGAAGTTGGTTAATCACATCAAAACCATCTAAATAAGGCATCCTAAAATCAAGAATCAGTAAATCGGGCCAATAGGTTTGACATAATTCGACAACATTTCTAGAATCAACACAAGTTTTTATATGAATAAATCCGTTTAATTTTAGTATTTTTTCAAGTAATAAATTATTAGAAGTATTATCATCAACAATCAATAGCTTATAATCAAGTTTTTTTGAGGCAATAATAGTTTTGGGCATGATATCAGTAACCTTCCTTATAATAACAGTACCAAGATTCAGCGGAAATCTAAAACATATTGTAAGTATATACTTAATATAACATATTTCAACAAAAAATAGTTATTTTGTGACAAAGTTTTACCAATAAAGCATTAATCCTTTCTAAAGTAGGTGCATAAAGTTCAAAGACACATTATAATGAGAAAGAGAATGATTATTATTTCAAGCTACAGGATTTAATGAGATAAAGACCATTACAAAGGAGAAAATTATGCTTACGGGAACAATACTCTATTTGATTTATTCAAGCATTTCGATTAGCGTGTTACTAATTATGGCTGTTCAATTTTGGAAACGCCGTTTAGTGGTAGGAGCCGGTGTGATGACTTTAATAATGATATTGGCGGCTGAATGGTCAGTATGTATATTTCTCTCATCAATGTGGAGTGATTTGAATATAAAAATATTTTGGGGTAATTTAAGTTTTATTGGTATAGCCTTTATACCCGTTATGTGGCTGATCTTTTCATTGCAATATACACAGGAGGAAAGATGGCTAAAAAGGAAGTACATTTATTTGTTGCTGGTCATTCCGTTTATAACGCTTGTAATGGTTTTTACTAATCCATACCATCAGTTTTTTGCTAGTGATTTAAGGAGTGAAGTACTGGAAGGAAGCACTATCCAATTACTTGTATATGAATTTACCGGATACTTTTGGATCCATGCAGCGTATTCAGTAAGTCTGATAATGAGTGGTATGATGATATTTATTAATACTTTGGGACGATTTTCTAAAATTTATACTAAACAAGTTATCATCATACTTTTGGCAATACTCATACCATTAATTGGTCAAGGTTTATTTTTGTTTCATTTAGGTCCTGTAAAAAATCTGGATACAACTACGTTTTCTTTTACATTCACAGGCATATTGTTTTTTATTGGCATGTTTAGATATAGGATGTTAGATTTTATTCCGATTACTGGTGCAGCAGTGATCGAAGCAATGGAAGACTTAGTGATAGTGCTTGATAATCAAAAGAGAGTCATTGATATTAACGTTTCAGCGCTTAATAGGTTATCAAAAAGATATGAGCAGGTTATTGGACAAGACATAAAGTCAGCAGTAGAGCATATAGGATTTGATGAAGAGTGGGAAATAGTGGGTAAGAGCAGTAAAATCTCAGTCAATCTGAAAGATGAAAAGAAATACTATGATATAAAAAGATCTCCATTATATGATAAAAGAAATCATATTATAGGGGGGTTTGTGGTATTGCGTGATATAACGAACCTTGAGAAAACGGTAAGGGAACTTGAAAAAGCAAAATATGAAGCAGAACAGGCAAACAAAGCAAAAAGTGAATTTTTAGCGACAATAAGCCATGAAATAAGGACACCTATTAACGGAATTGTTGGTATGGCAGAATTGCTTAAAAGTGCAATGTTGTCCGAGGAGGAAAAAGAAAACCTAAAGGTATTGGAACACTTAGCAGAGGCCCTGTTAAATATCATAAATGACATTTTAGATTTTTCTAAGATTGAAGCAGGTAGGATGGAGCTTCAGAAGAGTAGTATGGATATAAGAGAGTTGATTGCGGATATAGTTAAGAGCTTTAGCTATACTGAAAAAAGACAACAGGTAGCACTTAATTGTTATATTGATGAACAGGTGCCAAATATCATTTATACAGATTCAGCTAGGCTAAAGCAAATCTTAGTTAACTTACTTTCTAATGCATTTAAGTTTACTGAAAAAGGGAAAATAGATATCCATATAGAGAGCATACGGGAACAAGATCATGAAGTGATGCTGTTATTTTCTGTGACGGATACAGGCATTGGGATAGCAAAAGATAAGTTGAAAACTTTATTTCAAACTTTTTATCAGGTGGATAGCACGAGTAAAAGGAAATATGGGGGAACGGGACTTGGGCTCTCTATAGTAAAAAAATTAGTGGAACTAATGGGGGGGAAAATAGGGGTTGAGAGCGAAGAAGGATTAGGTAGTAAATTTTCTTTTGAGATGACTTTTGAAAAAGTAAACAAGAGCAGTATAAACGAAGAACTAAGTATAAAAATATATTCCGAAAAGGATATGAAACTACATATTCTGGTGGTGGAGGATTCAAAAGTTAATCAATTGCTTATAAAAAAAATATTAGTCCAAAAAAATTGGGTCGTAGAAACAGCTAATAATGGAAAAGAGGCTCTGGAAAAACTTGAGAAAGAAGATTACGATTTAATACTAATGGATATACAAATGCCAGTTATGGATGGATATGAAGCTTCAAAGATCATAAGAGAAAAAGAAAAAATCACACAAAAACATATTCCGATTATAGCACTTACAGCAAATTCTACAGAAGAAGATCAAAGAAAATCTATCGAAGCTGGTATGGATGAATATCTCACAAAGCCTATAAAGTCAGAAAATCTTTACCTGAATATATTAAAGTACATTATTCTAAATCAAAAAGAACTTCTATAAAGTGGAAGTCTCTATACCTTTTTCAATGAAATAGGACTGTATTTCATCACA
>JARBTY010000128.1 GCA_029239935.1 Clostridia bacterium
GTATATAATCAAGAGCTCAAAAAAGAGGAAGATTACCTTAAATCAGTAATAGATTTTTTGGAACAGGAAATACAAAAAGGTGAAGCACAAGTCAGCACACAAAAAAAGGACTTAGTCGCGCTCAGAAAAGAAATGTTTGCAGAAGGTATTCCGGCTGCAGATGATTACGAAAGGCATATAGAACTGGCACAGTATCAGTCTATGGAACACATTGAAGCTTCTAAATATACGTATAAGCAGGCAAACCTCCAAAAATATAAAAAAATAATTGAGAAACCGTATTTTGGGCGTTTTGATTTTAAAGAACAGGGAGAAGAAGAAGAGGCTATTTATATAGGTTACCATAATGTCATGAGGGATGATACTTATGAGGTCATGGTGTATGACTGGCGTGCCTCCATTGCAGGAATGTTTTATAGAAGTGAGATAGGCCAAACAAGTTATACGGCGCCTGGGGGAGAGATGAAAGGGGAGGTGCTTCTTAAAAGACAATATGAAATTGTTAAACGTCAATTAAAATATTTCTTTGATGCAAGTGTCACCATTACAGATGAACTGTTGCAGCAGGCCTTGGGTCAAAATGCCTCCAGCCATATGAAAAATATTGTAGAGACTATCCAGAAAGAACAGGATCAAATTATTAGGGATAAAGACAATGATCTTCTCATAGTCCAAGGGGTGGCCGGGAGCGGCAAAACTTCTATAGCAATGCACAGGGTCGCTTTTTTGCTTTATGACCGGATGAGTGAAGGCCTTAGTCACAACAATATTATGATTATCTCACCTAATAATTTGTTTGGAGAATACATTTCAAATGTGCTCCCAGAGCTTGGTGAACAAAATGTGTTACATATCACTATAGAAAGTATTTTTGAAAAGTACTTTGGGCAGAGCGTAGGGATGCGGCATCGCAGCAGTCAGCTGGAATATATGATGACAAGCAGACGCAGGCAGGCTATTAGAAGGACCATTGCTTTTAAAGGCTCCGAAACTTTTATTAAGCTGCTGGATTACCTGGTAGATCATTTTGAAAAACATCTTATCCCCTTTCAAGATGTAATGTATGATGGCAAGGTGGTCGAAACCAAAGAAAAACTCAAACAAGAATTTTTAGATAACAGTATTAAAATGTCTATTGGAAAACGTTTAGATCGGATGGAACGTATTATACTGGAAAAATTAAAACCGCTAGAAAGAGAAAAACAAAAAGAAATCCAAAAAGAACTAGAGAAACAAGGGGGATATGAGTACCAAGAAGAACAGGAGGCAAGGAATCGGGCAGGAATTTATAGACAAAAGGCATTAGAGGGTATTAGCGGATTTGTTAAAGTAGATGTTATAAGACTCTACAAGAGACTTTTTTCTGATAAAGGACTTTTTAAGCAGCTCACTCAAGATTTAGAAATGCCAAAAGAAATAGACTCGATTCTGTTTCATACCCAAAAAGCTTTAAAAGGTGAAATCTTGCCGTATGAAGATGGGGTAGCGCTTCTTTATCTCAAACTAAAGATACAGGGAGAGTGTTTGTATCCTCAAATCAAACAGGTACTCATTGATGAGGCGCAGGACTATTACCCTATGCATTATAAGGTGTTTAAGGAAATTTTTAAAGAAGCTCAATACACCGTATTGGGTGATATTGGCCAAAGCATAGAAAAAGAGGCGACAGAGACACTTTATGATGAAATAGTCCGTATCATAGCCCCCAAGAAAGCACTTAAACTAAAGCTTACCAAAAGCTATCGCTCGTCTTATGAAATCAGCGTGTTTAGTCAAAAACTGAGGGAGGGAACAGGAGCTCAGATTGCTTTTGAAAGACATGACGAACTGCCACAGCTGGTGCAGAAGGACTCCGCAGAGGCTCTTAACCAGTGGGTGGTTAGTCAGGTAAAACAGTATGAGCAGCAAGGCTTTAGTACTACGGCCGTTATCTGCAAATCTCAAAAGGAAGTAAAAGAGGTATACCATGCCCTAAGTCAAAAGATAGCACTTCACGCTGTGGACCAGCAAGATGCCCTGCTCCAAAAAGGAGTCAATATTATGCCTGTTTATATGGCAAAAGGATTAGAATATGACACGGTTATCGTTTACGATGTAAGTGCAAAAAAATATCATGAGACAGAAGATAAACAACTGCTTTATATTGCTTGTACAAGGGCACTCCACAGACTGTCACTTGGTTGTATAGGGGAAATCAGCCCTTATCTTACGTTTAATCCATGAGATATAACAATTTCTAACTAAATAAAATCCGATAATCAAAAAACCAGAAGATTCAATGTCTTTTGGTTTTTTGTTGTATAAAAAACTTGACTATTAAATCTTACAAGTGTAATATAAAAAATATATTACACTTGTAAGATTTAATAAAAAAGACAGATAAGGTGGCAGGATATGTTTGAAAAAATACACGACAGGTTTAAAAAACTTGTTCAAAATAGAATGGTTATATTATTTATTATTATTTTAGGGCTTTTCAGTATCCTTTTAGTAAGGCTCTATAGACTGCAGATTATAGAACAAGAACAGCACCAGTCGGCTATAAGCATGACAACAATAAGGACGCTTCCTATCTCAGCACTAAGGGGAGAAATCTATGATAGGCTTGGACGACCTTTAGCGGTTAATCGGACGGCTTTCCGTGTGAAAATGGATCTGAGTGTTCCTGTAAGAAACTTAAATGAAGTCATACAAGATATTATTGAAGTGTTTGAAGAAAATGGTGAAGTCTATTCAGATACATTTCCAATTTCAAAAAGTGAGCCCTTTGAATTTGATTTTAGTTCGCCAGCAGCTAAAAAAAGATGGGAGGAGGATATGGGATTAAAAGAGGCACAGAGAGAAAATAATGCATCAGAGCTGATTGCATATTTTAGAAGATATTTTGCAATTCCTACAGAACTTTCGGCTACAGAAGCAAGAAATCTCATAGCGATGCGAGCAGAGATTTTTCTCCAAAGATATAGGCAATATCAATCCATTACCTTAGCAGAAGATATCGCGGCTCAGACAACGGCGGTGATAGAAGAACAGCATGAAAGGTTTCCAGGGATCTACATAGAGGCCTATGCAAAGAGATACTACCCAGAAGGAGAAACTTTTTCTCATATTTTAGGGTATATCGGTTCAATTAATGAAAAGGAATTAAGTGAGTTTTCACCTTACGGTTATACAAACACAGACTTAGTTGGCAAGCTAGGTATTGAAAAAGCTTACGAACTTATTTTAAACGGAAAAAAAGGCGAGGAGCGTATTGAAGTGGATGCCAGAGGAAAGAGAGTCAAAAGTGTACAAGTTGACGCACCCACAAAAGGTGGCAATGTATATCTTACACTGGATAGCGAACTCCAAAAAAAGACATTTGAAGTTTTGAGAGAAAATTTAAAAGAACTTTTGATTCAAAAATTGGATTCAGGAGAAGTAACATTTCATCAGGTTCTTCAGTCTTTAACAGCAAGTAATAAGCTTTCAGTGAAAAATATAATGGCAGCAGAAGAGGGGACGGTTCAAAGTGACTTAAAATATTTTGTCCTAAGCAAACTGCCTGCTGGAGATGAAGAGGGTGCAGGTTCTATTGAACAAGCTAAAAAAGTGATTATAGAAGGGATTGCTACACAGGCAATCCAACCAAGGGAAATTGTATTTTGCCTGATAGAACAAAAGGTTATAAGCTGTAATGAGGAACAACGAGCAGCACTTCGAAAGGGCAATATCTCGCCCTATCAATTGATAAGAGAAAAAATAGTATCAGGTGAAATAAGTCCAAGTGATACAAATCTTGATCCTTCCACAGGGTCAGCGGCAGTAGTGGATATTCATTCTGGGGATGTATTAGCACTTGTAAGTTATCCTTCCTATGACAATAATAGGCTTGTTAATACATTTGACAATACTTATTATCAAAGATTACTAGATGATCCGACTACCCCCCTTATCAATCGCCCATTGATGGAAAGAAAAGCACCAGGATCAGTACTGAAGATGATCACAGCAGTTGCAGGTTTGGAATCTGGGGCAATTCATAGAGATACAAAAATTCAGGATGTGGGGATTTATCAAAAAGCAGGCATGCCATTTGCAAAATGTCTGATCTATTCAAGGTATGGAGGAACCCATGGGAGCATAAATGTCGCTGAGGCACTGGAAGTATCCTGTAACTATTTTTTCTATGAAACACTCTATAGAATGGGAAATGAAGCAGAAGGAACGACTTTAAAAGGGGTTACAACTTTTAATGAGTATATGAAGAAGTTTGGTTTAGGCACGTATTCAGGTATACAAATTGAAGAATTAAGGCCTAAAATAGCTTCGCCGGAAGCCAAAAAAGACTTAGTAGAAGCCCTTAATAAAAATGCAACCCTTAGTCAGAAAAAATGGATGGATGGCGATTCTATAAGGAGTGCGATTGGACAGTCTTATAATAGTTTTTCAGTCATGCACATTGCCAAATATATCGCTACATTGGCAAATGGTGAGACAAGGTATCGAACTAATTTAATTAAAGGCATCCGGGGTGATGGGGATACGGTTATGACACCAACGCAGCCAGTAGTAGAAGAGGAACTTCGTATTGCCCCCGAAACATTACAGTCTGTGCGTGAGGGGATGCTGAGTGTTACGATGGGGAGCCGAGGGACACTCAGACAATTTTTCAAAGATTTTCCCATACAGGTAGCTGCAAAAACAGGAACAGCAGAAGAAGCAAATAGCAGACCTTCTCATACATGGTTTGCAGGATTTGCACCGTATGAACAGCCGCAAATAGCGGTTGTCATCATGATTCCTTTTGGGGAGAGTACATCGGGTCCAGCTACTGTAATGGCCAAAGAAATCATGGAGGAGTATTTTGGGCTATACAAACAATCTGGTGGCAAACTGATTAATACGAATGATTTTGTAAACTGAGAAAAGAGGAAGAGATGAAAAAATTATTATTTTTAATAGTATGTGTTATTAGTTTGGCAGGATGCAGTCATTTAGATGAAGAGCGATTGCCGGATAATGGGAAGGAGCAAACGGTTTATCAGCTCATTGAGCAAGGAGATGAGATAGAGTATTTAGAGGATAGTTTGAAAAAGGAAGTACTTCATCTACGTGCCTTGTGGAAAGTTTTTGATCAGGCTAGACGAGGGGATAGAGACCCAACCAATGATTTTAAGAACTCTCAATATCTTTTGGAATTGAAAACCTTTTTAAGCAAAAGAGAAAGTTTAGCTTTATCAGCAAGGCAGCTAGGGGTGCTTTTAGATCAGGCAGATTATTATTCAGTTGATAAAATGATGACATTAGGAGACAAAACTTTGCACATGAGGGTGATAGGCTATAATTTGAATTTTTATGAACAAGTGATGACAGATGTCCCAGGGATAAAAAATAAATGGATTTTTATACAGTGCTGGGATGAGGAGGCGTTTTATTTCTCAACATTATCTGATGGGGATATACACTATTTCATGGATTTTATGCCATTAGAAATCAATCATAAGCTGCATATTTTAATTACTGGAGAGGCATCTTTGTATTATCCATATCCCGCTTTTGTATGGGCATTTAGTTTGGAAGAAAAAGGGTTTTATCCAAGTGAAATATTTGACAGGCACCCTCACGAAAGCAAAACGTATAGCGTATATAGTCACGCCATATTCGGCCATTCCTTATATGATACAAAATGGATGGTTCATACAAATGGTTCCTATTTATTTGCAGAGAAGGGTAAAATGGACGGGGATAACCGCATCAGCTTGATCAAGATAACATGTGAAGTAGATGAGGAGCAAAAGATAATTACATTTATTAGCCATGACATGGAAGGGGAAAAAACATTCATTCGGCTTGCTTTAATAAAAGGAATTTTCAAAGTTGAAACAGATGATAACACCGCCTTATCTCATGAATAAAATGGAGTACAAAAATGAAAAAAACATATAAGACAAAAATAGCTTTTATAGGATGCCTTTTTATGAGTGCTATGATTTGTATGGCATTTCGTATTACAATGATTAAAATTGAAAATGGTCAGGAGTATCAAAAACAAGTTTTAAGCAGGCTGCTAAGTCAGGAAAGGCAAATCTATCCCAAAAGAGGAACGATTGTGGAGCGCAATAATAAAGTGATAGCTGTAAGCACCTTATCTTACCATGTCATTTTATCACCCAAAGATATTTTAGGACTTAAAATAGTTGATAGAGATAAGGTCTATCAGACGCTTTCAAGATATCTAGGTCAATCACAAGGCAGTATTAAACAGACCGTAGAAGCAAGTCCTAGTTCTCAGTACAGCGTAATGCCATGGGATTTAGAGAGTAAGAAAGCTAAGCAATTAAAGGAGGAAGGCTTAAGAGGCGTATGGCTTGAAGAAAGCTTCAGCAGGAAATATCCCAAAGAGGCTCTAGCGGCACAGCTCATTGGGTTTTACAACAAAAACGGTCAAGGGCAATATGGCATCGAGCAGCAATATAATGATGTAATGTTAGGAAAGCAAGGAAGAATATTTTCACAGATTCAGGATGAAGCCATTATAACGTCTGAAATTAAATCAGCAGAAAATGGAGCAACCATTGTTCTTACTATTGATGAGGTCATACAGCAATACGTTACAGGTATCATGAAAAAGTATATTAAAGTATATAAACCCATTAATGCTTCTGCCATCATTATGAATCCTAATACGGGGGAGATTTATAGTATGTTTTCCTATCCGTATTTTGATCCAAATCATTATAATGACTTAAGAAATGAGCTAGGAAAAGATGTGTGGGATGTTTTGAAAGAAGATGAGAAAGCAAGACAATTAAATCATGCGTGGCGCAATTACAATATACAGGCGAGTTATGAGCCGGGGTCAACTTTCAAGCCTCTTTTAGTAGCCGCCTCCTTAGATGAAGAGGTCATAAATAGAAAAGAAATGTATGTGTGTGATGGCTCTGTTATGGTTGCAAAAGAAACTGCACCTATCAGGTGCTGGAAGAGAGAAGGTCATGGCAAGCAAACACTAGAAGAAGTATTAGCCAATTCATGTAATGAGGGGATGATTGAAATTGGCAGTAAAATGAGTTCAGATATCTTTTTAAAATACATAAATCGATATGGCTTTGGAAAAATCTCAAATATTGGCCTTCCCGGAGAAGAAAAGGGGCTTCTGCATCAAAAACTGGGGGTAGTTGAGAGGGCTACCTATTCCATAGGGCAAGGTTTCACATGCACCCCCATACAGCTTATCACCGCCTTTTCAGCAGTTATTAATGGCGGGCAGTTGTTGCAGCCGTATGTTGTATCAGAAATTATTAGTGAAAACAATGAAATGATTTATCAGAGTAAACCTGTCGTAAAAAGACAAGTTATTTCACAAGAAACCTCGCATATTGTAACCGATTATTTACGGAAGGTTGTTGATGGGGGGACAGGTGTCAATGCAAGTATAACGGGCTATAATATTGGAGGGAAAACTGGAACAGCAGAAAAACTACCTCGCGGAAATGAAAAATATATTTTGTCTTTTGTAGGATATGCCCCAACAACTAACCCACAGGTTATAGGTCTTATTGTTTTTGATGAAATTCCTGAGCATTCCGGTGTACCAGCCCATGTATTTAAAGAGGTAATGCTTAATATTTTGCCTTATATGAACATTGCATTAAATCTTGATAAAGCAGCACAAAGCGAGCAGACATATAGTGTGCCGGATGTCACAACTATGGATATTTATAAAGCCAGTGAAAAACTGGATGCTCAAAACTTAAAGTATGAAATAGTGGGTGTAGGACAAGAGGTTATTAAGCAATATCCAAATGAGGGGGCTCAGATATTAAAAGGGTCTAAGGTAAAACTTTATGTGCATACAGAAAAACCAGGTGACCTTATGGAAATCCCAGACTTACAGGGATTAACGCTTGAAGAGGCTATGCTGTTAACAGGTATAACCTTTAATGTAAGAGGAGAGGGAAAGGGGAAAATAATCACTCAAGTTCCCCAAGCAGGACATAAAATAGAAAAACACAGTCAAATATTGGTTAAGTTGGCGGAATGATACAAAAAACCAATTTTATAGAAAGCATAGATGTTTTGACAGGTAGAACCTTACTCATCACCTATTATTAATTGACTTTGAGCGTTAAAAAAAGTTTTATAACCCCATTGAACAAATAATATGACAGTTAAGGCCACGCTGCCGAGAATACCAAGCATGATGGCTATTTGATATGCAATAGCTGTTATAGGGGAGATGCCGGAAAGAATCTGTCCTGTCATCATGCCAGGTAAAAAAACAATACCCATGCCAACCATAGAGTTGATTGTTGGAAGAATTGCAGAATCAAATGCATTGTCTACAATTTGTTTTGAAGCCATTTTGGGTGTTGCCCCAAGCATTAGGGCGGATTCAACAAGATGCTTTTGAGTAGACATCCCATCTGTAAGCCGCGTGACACCAAGAGAAATGCCTGTCATAGAATTTCCTATAAGCATACCGGCAATGGGGATACAATACCTCGGATCATACCAAGGGGAAATATTGATGACGATAAGCAGGAAATAAATAAGACTTGATAAAGTACCG
>JARBTY010000129.1 GCA_029239935.1 Clostridia bacterium
GAAGCCATTGGAGTAATCATACTGGTTCCAGCAGACCATATATATTCATTTTCTGAAGAAAGCAAACTATATGTTTCATCTATATTATAGATAGAGTCTGTAACAACTGCTTGCCTGCATAGAATACCAGTTAACGAATTAATCTGGTATATCGAGTCTGTTACTATACAATTTTGATCAATTCTATATACGGAGTCCGTAGCTGTAAAGCTTTTATTTATATCTGCATTAATAACTTCTATATTTATTAAATTAAATACAGATACTCCATTTTCAAAATTCGATTTGTTCCCTTCATGTACCTGACCTTCCAATGCAGAAAGTTTATCAGAAGAATTAATGATTGCTTGCTTTACTATCCTAGCATTTGTATGTTTGTTTTCACCAATTAAAATAGCTGCCTCTCCTGATATAAAGGCTGCTGAAATTGATGTTCCACTGCTTTGGGCATATTTGTCTCCCGGTATGCTACTTATAATATTCTCACCCGGCGCTGAAATATTAACAGAGGCCTGTCCATAGTTTGAATAACTCGATAGCTTATTTTCTCCGCCTATAGATGTTACTGAAATTACATTATTGTTGCTGATGCTATAGGACGCCGGATAGATGGGCTTTTTATCAATATCTAAATGGCTATTGCCAACTGAGCAAATAAAAAGCATATTGGACTTTTCAATAGTCTCTTTTAAAGCCGGGTTATACGCATTTGTTCCAAAGCTACAGTTGGCTATATCAGCTCCCATGCTTTCGGCATACTCTATTGCTTCTATAATATCACTTGTGTAAGCCACTCCGTTTTTAAATACCTTCAACGGCATTATTTTGGCCTCTGGTGCCAATTGTGCGATTATCCCTGCAATATGCGTGCCATGCCATTCATCATTTAATTCATTTTTGTTATGGATTTCATTGTTATCATCACAGAAGTTCCAGCCAATTGCATCATCAATATATCCATTTCCCTCTTCATCATTCCCATTGTCTTGGATTTCTAAGCTATTTATCCACATATGAGAAGCAAGGCTCTTATGAGTTATATCCACTCCTGTATCGAGTACTGCTACTATGGCGCCCTCTCCTCTTGACTTTTCCCATGTAGCTTGGATATTGATATCTGCTTCTCTTGGAAATATCCCCTTATTTTTGTCTGTCGTCACATCAATATCAGCTATCTCAGATCCCTCATCCATATACATTTCTTTATTTAACTTCTCAACTTCCTTCTGAACTTTCTCCACCTGCTTTTGCTTTAGCCATTCCTGTACAATGGGGTCATCTGGTGGAAGATCCTTTAGGTACTCTGATAAGTCTGTACCATCTGACTCTATGTTATTATCATTAGAAATATTAAAGCTATCAGTTATATCAGATGTTGCCTGCTGTCTCGCATCACTTGGCTCAACTGCTGATGCAGACATTACATAATCAGGCTGTATATAATCTATTTCACTATCGGATTTTTTGTTTTTTATCTTAGTCAATAAGTCACTTTTTTTCATTTTTGTTTTAGTAGTTATAACATCAAAGTTCTTATGCTTGTTGCTCTTTAATTTCTTTGTTTTTTTCAGTTCTCCACCCAGAGAACTTGTAACCTTTTTTCTGCCACTTTCATCCCTATACTTAACTATAAACCTATCAGTCTCATAATCATCATAACGTGAGTTTATAAATCCTTCTAAAGAATACATACTTTCAGTAGTCTGCTCTTCACTTCCTATGGAGTAGGCCCCATCAGTTGTCTGCTGCACACTATCTATACTGCTTTTACCTCTTCCAGTATTTGAATCGCTAGATGAAACAGTTACTGTACTCATCTCTTTCTTCTCGCTATTGTTCTTTATTTCCTTAACTTTACTACTTTCATTTACCAGGTCTACTTGTTTTTCTGCTGCAAAAAATGGCATTGTTGTTGATAATGTCAGTGTTACAGACAGTAGAGTGGCAATGGCACGCTTGTTAAATGTTTTTCTCGTCAATCTTATCCCCCCAATTGATTTCTGCTTGAATTAAATAGTCGAATTGTAATGATCCCCGACCTACAATTCGACTATTTACTATATATATCCAAATATAATTATACGTTGTGCGAACATAATTGTAAATATATTCATTATTTTATCTATTATTTTAATATTTTTACTATTCATGCTGTTTATAAGTTATTACACCTTTTTCTCCAGCTAAAGGCTGCATCTAACTAATTTAGACTTTTTATCCTATGTAAAAACAGCTTGACTATCCTAACTAACAATCAGGCATAGTTACTAGCGTAATATTTCTTATCATTACTTTGCTCTTTCTATGTTCAACTTTTTACTTTTAAAACCTATACCACTTGTTCTTGATGGCACATACGGTCAAGGATAAACGGGCAAAAACAATTTGATACCCCCCCTCCCCTTATAAATGCATTTCTTAAAATAAAATGTACCACTCTAGAGCCCTTGCGATTGTTGATTTCGCTCTAAGAATGATACATTTTTTAATTTTTCTACTCCTTAACGGAAATAGAATTCTATAACCTATATTTTTATTTCTTTTCATTAGCGTTTAGTTACTAACTTTTATTTCCATTGACATCTGCCAAAATAAATTTCCATAATTTTACACATGAAAATAGCCAGTGCCTTAGGGTTTAATATAATTGCGAAATCACATCACCCGAAAGAAGTACACTGACCATGAATAATTATATTATTTATTCAAAAAATTTATAGGCGGTATTGCTTGGAAATTACTTCAGGCATCTGCCATTAAGCTTAATACAGACTTCAGAATACGGTCATTTTATACCCATCACCATCTAGCAAGTATGATTTACTTTCATGTGTGTGAGCATGACGGATTAAGGCATTTAAATATCCTACTAAGAGTCTGCTTATTTGAGAAGGTTATAACTGGCAAGCGGATGAAAAATGGGCATAAATGCTAACAACAACATATGCTAATGGAAATTTTATCTATAAGCTAAATACTAATGATAAAATATACAAGCAGTAGTGACTTTAATGCAGAAGAAGTAGAGTAAAGAGGGTGGGCATCTGAGAACTGCTTCCGCAGGATTTTTAGAAAAGTCTTAGCGAAAGAGTCTCATCTGTCCTTAGCTCCGCTTGTCTGTAAGAGTTTGGAGCGTTAGATGAAGCTCTGAGCTTAGAGTTTTCAAAAAGACGAGGACTAAAGGGATTAGATTCCCTCCCTCTTTACGGCACTCCGCCACAGACCCAAACAATGAAGCAGAGCAGCTTTGGACTATGGGAGATGACTCTAAAATATTCTATCAGATAGAAATAAAATAATCTGCCTCTTAACAAAACATTAAGAAGCAGACTATTTTATTTCTATATTATGTCAATTATGTCACGGACGATCTTCGTTACAATTTTATCTATCTTGCAAGCCATCCGCCGTCAACAGCTAAAGTATAGCCATTTACATAGTCAGATGCAGAAGAAGCTAAGAAAATGATTGGACCCATTAGGTCAGCTGGAAGTCCCCATCTGCCTGCAGGAATTCTTTCTAAAATACCTTCACTTCTGTCTTGGTCAGCTCTTAGGGCTGCTGTATTGTTAGTTGCCATATACCCTGGAGCAATCGCATTAACGTTTACATTATGTTTTGCCCATTCATTGGCCATAGCTCTTGTGATCCCCATTACGCCGCTTTTGCTGGCTGTATAGGAAGGTACTCTGATGCCACCTTGGTAAGATAACATAGACGCGATATTTACAATCTTACCGCCTGTACCTTGTTTAATGTATTGTTTTGCTACTGCTTGGCTAAAGAAGAATACTGTTTTGATGTTGATGTTCATAACATCATCCCAATCTTTTTCGCTGAAGTTGATAGCATCTTCTCTTCTGATAATCCCTGCATTGTTAACAAGGATATCTACTTTTCCATAAGCTTCAATAGCTTTTTCAATAATGCCGTCAATAGGAGCAATCTCCATCAGGTTAGCTACTACGCCAACAAATTGACCACCGTTTTTCTCAATAGTTTCTTTTGTTTCTGGCATTTCTACATAATCAACACCGACGATTTTTGCACCAGCTTCTGCAAGCGCAATACACATACCTTGACCAAGTCCTGTAGATGCGCCTGTTACGATTGCAACTTTGTCCTGAAGTTTGAAATTATCTAAAATCATATTTGACCTCCATTAAGTTCAGTATATTTATTATTTAAGATCTGTTATAGCAATACCATCCATATCGGTAAAGGTTTGATTTTCTCCAACCATTCCCCATATAAAGGTATAGTTTTTGCTGCCGCAGCCTGAGTGGATAGACCAGCTTGGTGAAATAACAGCTTGTTCATTTTTCATAACAATGTGCCTTGTTTCATCTGGCTCACCCATATAGTGGAATACAGCATTTTGATCATCTAAGTCAAAGTACATATACACTTCCATACGTCTTTCGTGAGTGTGGGCTGGCATAGTATTCCAGATATTGCCTTCTGCAAGAACAGTCATACCCATAAGCAGCTGACAAGTTTCTAATACTGCTGGATGGATGAATTGATAAATAACACGTTTGTTACATGTCTTTTGGTCACCCATTTCAACGCTGTTAGCTTTTGTAATATCAATTTTAACGGTTGGATAAGTTTTGTGAGCAGGTGCAAAATTAATGTAAAATTTAGCTGGTTTACTGCTGTCTTCACTGGAAAACACAATACTTTTTGCTCCCATACCTACATAAAGTCCATCTTTGTGGCCCATAGCATATTCTACGCCGTCAACAACGACTTTCCCTGCTGCGCCTATGTTAAATAATCCCATTTCACGTCTTTCAAGGAAAGAATCTGTTCCAAGTGTTTTTTGTGTGTCAATTCCTTCATTTAAATCAATTGCCTCAGTAGTTGGTACGATACCAGCAACAATAATCCTATCAATGTGACTATAAACAAACTTTTTCTCACCCTGTATAAATAAATCCTCAATTAAAAACTCTGAACGTAATTCCTGAGTAGTATAATGCATTGCATCTTGTGGGTTAGCACCATAACGAATATCCATATTATATCCTCCTTTTATAGTTTCATCTGAAAGTACGACATCATACAATCATACACTTATTATAATATAGACTCTGCTACTTAATGTCAATATGTTCCCCAAAAATTAATATTTCATCCCTTTTTTCATCCTTTATCTCAGTAATTCTTGACTAAATGAATGAAATAAGGTACTATTGAGTGACATCAGACAATAATACGATTTGAGATTAAGTATGAGGAGATGATTTACAGTGAAAGCCATTCAAAGGACTCCTGTAGTAGAACTAGTTGTTGAAAATATCAAAGAATACATTTTATCCGGTGAAATCAATGAAGGGGATAAATTACCCACTGAAAAAGATCTTTGTGAACGTCTGTCCGTAGGCCGCTCTACGATAAGAGAAGCTATACGCATTTTACAAGCAAATGGATTTATTGAACTCAAACCTGGCAAAGGTGCTTTTGTTGCCCGAACAAAAGAAGTAGAACTGGAAGGTATCATCGATTGGTTTATACAGCACGAAGTGGAACTTATTGACTTTATTGAAGTACGACAGGCTATTGAGCCGCTGGCTATCAAACTGGCCATCAAAAGGTTGACTGCTGGAGATCTTGAGCTTTTACAGCGCATTAACAATCAATTTATAAAGGCTATTATGGAAAATGATGTTGCAAAAATTATTCTTTTAGATGAAGAATTCCATAATACTATTGTAGAAACCAGCAAAAACAAACTGCTTATCAGCATTAATCATAAAATAAGTGATTGTTTTAAGGAGTTTAGAAATCGAACTTTTTATGTGCCTCAAAATGCTAAAAATGCTATAGAACCTCACCGTAAGATTATGGATGCTATAGAAAAAAGAGACGTTGAAGCTGGTGAAAGCTGCATGAAAGAACATTTGGATAAAGTGATCTATGACCTCAATAAAATCACTAACAACTGATCAAAAGAAAGAGCCCATCCGATGGCTTAGCTATGTCAAAACATAATAAGCTGCCGAATGGGCTTTTACCATTTATATAACCACTCTTACCCTAAATTTAATATCCATGTCTTCAGCCAACTGTTTGCAGGCTTTAAGCTGCTCTTTACTGAGCATATCTACGACAGTAAATGTCACATCTCCTATATACTTTCTACAGTCTGCTGCAAAACCAAGGAGGCTGGCAAAAGATGCTTTTCCAAAACTTGGTCTGGCTATTGCTATATACTCCTCTGCAC
This sequence comes from Clostridia bacterium, assembly GCA_029239935.1. The sequence goes on from JARBTY010000129.1 coordinate 6,230, forward strand.
TTGGTGCATTTAGACTAATGGACACGGCATCTACAAGTCCAGCTAAGAGAGGCGCTGTCTGCTTCTTATGAATAAGGTCTGCCAGTCCATTGGTATTGATCCTTATGTGCGTATCCGTTTTTGTGCGAATGTATTTACAAACTTCTATCACTTCATCAAGTCTTTCAAGGGGTTCTCCGTATCCGCAGAAGATAATCTGGTCATAGCTGTCTAAATCATGCTGATCAAACTCTGCTTTAATCTCTTCTAAAGTAGGCTCCCGCTCTAGCCATAGGCTTTCTGATCCATGAACCCCGTCGCCTTCTTGTCTTAAACAAAAAGTACAGGCGCATGGACATTTATTGGTCAAATTAACATACAAATTGTTATTGATTGTATAAAGAATAGTCATTATCCATTTCCTTTCAGCTGTCTTATAAGATATACCTTAAGCTTCATGGCATCAAAGGCATAGGCTATAAGTACAAAGATTACTGCACTTCCAATAGGCTGGAGCGCTGCTGCCGGTATCCCTATAATAGCTACTATAAAATTCCCAAATATAATACCCTCCGCTATAGCATACCCAGCAAGACCTGTTATGCCTGCCAAAATAAGGGCTGCAATATTACGTTTACAAATAAACTTTCCTGCTTGTGATGTGAAAAATGCCGCGAGTAATGGTTTGATAATCATAGTTGGAATGATCCATACAGCACCTCCTGGGGTCATAAAGTCCGCAAGCCCTGCTCCTATTGCTCCGCTGATCATGGCATACGGCATAGGTAAAATACACGCTGCCAGATAAAGGGCTGCATCCCCCACATGAATGATACGATTGTTAATACCTAGCGGAATATTCATACGGGTTGCTATAAATATAAGGGCGGCAAATAATGCTGTCATAATCATAAGTCTGGTTTTTTCTGATTGTTTCATTATATTTCCATCTCCTTTAAAAATATTTCATACATAATGCCTTCGTTAGTGTCTAAGCCATATTGAGCTGTATACTCAATGGCCTTAGCGATAAATTCAGTCGCTATACGGATGCTTTCTTCTAGTGCATAGCCTTCCACCAGATACCCGCATACTATAGATGCAAAAATATCTCCTGTACCGCTGTACGAAATTTGATTGTAGACTGTACTCACTTCCATATAGTGATTTTTTTCAAAATCCATTCCTATGTTAAATAAATATTTAGGAAACCTGCTGTCTGTCGCCCCTGTAATAATGATTTTTTTCGGACCTATAGCCGCAAGTTTGCCCGCACATTCTAGAAGCCTTTCCTTATTAATGCCCTCTTTCTCAACATCATACCCCGTCAAAAGTGAAAACTCGGTAAAATTGGGGGTAATAACATCTGCATATTGAATCAGTTTTTTCATTTGTTGTGGATAAGTCTGTGGGTAAATAGGATAAAGTTTGCCGCCATCCCCCATGACAGGATCTATCATCACTAAGGTCTTCTCCGTTTTGAACTGCTGTATAAAATCAACAAGGATTTCTATCTGCTGGTCTGAACCTAAAAAGCCAGAATATATCGCATCAAAGGTGTACCCAATCTCTTTCCAGTGGGAATAGTAGGCTTTCATATAAGATGTAAAGTCTAAAAATGAAAAGCTATTAAACCCTGTCTGATTAGACAAAATAGCTGTAGGCAGCGGACAAGGCTGCATTTTTAACACAGATAAAATGGAAATAGCTGCATTTAAAGAGCATCTTCCTATACCTGATAGATCATGAATAACTGCTACCTTTTTCATATCTTCTCCTTTTAATATACTGTTTAAGATTAGATTGTATCGAAACAATTCTTCCGTATGATTAATTGATTAGTTGTATTTTTACATATCACAAGGTTTTAGTCAATATGCAGACGAGCCTAAGATTCTAAATCTATTATTGTATCGTTACAATTCGCTCTATTGTTTGCAATGTACTTTATTGTTTACAATGTACTTTATTGTTTACACAGCAAAAAGGCTGCCTTTGTTAGGATACAAAAGACAGCCCTTGTGCTCTACTTAATTAATTAGATGGTCAAAATATATTTTTCAGCTTGATAAACACAGATGGCTCCATCTGCTGCTGCTGTAATAATCTGTCTTAATTCCTTATCACGAATATCGCCGGCTGCAAAAACCCCTTGTTTATTGGTCTCACATTTCTCATTCGCTTCAATATACCCTTGCTCATTAAGATCTACTATGCCTCTCACCAATTGGGTGGATGGTATGCTTCCCACTGCCACAAAAAGTCCTTGCACATCGATATCTCTTTCTGCCCGGTTATTGACATGGGTTATTTCTATCCCTGTTAATT
>JARBTY010000130.1 GCA_029239935.1 Clostridia bacterium
GGTAAAACTACAACAATCAATGCCATCTTACACATGTTAGGCAAGGCTGGAGAAGAAGTGCTTCTTGCAGCGCCCACCGGAAGAGCAGCCAAAAGAATGAGTGAAGCCACAGGGATAGAAGCGCAGACCCTTCACAGACTCCTTGAGATCAACTATATGCGGGAAGACAGCAATAAACAAATGTTCAGCAAAAATGAGGAAAACCCTCTGGAGGCAGATGTGATTATAGTGGACGAGATGTCCATGGTAGATGTAACACTTATGCATGCCCTTCTAAAGGCAGTGGTAGAAGGCCAGAGACTCGTATTGATTGGAGATGCAGATCAGCTGCCCTCTGTAGGAGCCGGCAATGTGCTCAAAGACATTATCAAAAGTCAAAGGGTACCCGTTGTGAGGCTGATGCAGATCTTTAGGCAAGCCACCCAAAGTGCAATCATCATGAATGCCCATCGCATTAACAAAGGAGAATACCCGATAGCCAATGAAGAAGGAACAGACTTCTTTTTTATGAAAAGAAGTGTACAAGAAGAGGTCAAAGATACTATTATTGAACTGATTACTACAAGGCTCCCTAAATATCAAGGGTTTGACAGTTTGAAGGATATACAGATACTAGCGCCCATGCGAAAAGGCCTTATAGGAGTAGGAGAACTTAATAGGGTTGTACAAGCGGCACTCAATCCCCATCATCATCTAAAACCAGAAAAAGAATATAGAGGCAGCATCTTTAGACAAGGGGATAAGGTGATGCAGATTAAGAATAATTACAATACCCCGTGGAAGGTGTATTCAGGCCTCGGGATGCCCATAGATGAAGGGGTTGGGATTTTTAATGGAGACTGCGGCCTTATTACTCGGATTAATGAAGAGACAGAGCTGATTACAGTCACCTTTGATGACCAGAAGGTGGTAGAATATGAATTTAATCAGCTGGATGAACTGGAGCTGGCTTATGCGGTGACTATTCACAAGTCTCAGGGAAGTGAATATCCAGCTGTCATCATCCCTATTCACAGCGGCCCGCCAATGCTGCTCAACAGAAATTTGCTTTATACGGCCATTACTCGGGCTAAGAAATTAGTCGTAGCAGTAGGACTTAAAGAAACGATAGAAAGAATGGTGGATAACAACAAAGAAATCGAAAGGTATTCGAGTTTAGCGGTGCATCTGACACAGTTATATTAACAGGTGAGGATGTGAAGTATGATTAGGCAGTATCTTAAAAAGCTTATTTATCCTAATAAATGCATCGTCTGCAGAACTTTACTAGAGACAGAGAGTGAAGGCTATCTGTGCGATAAATGCTATAGTTTTGTGCTCAGAAATCATCTGTGTCCCAAATGCGGCAGGCCCTACAATATAGGGGATAAAGACTGTCCTTATTGCAAGACAGAAGATGTGAATGACATCACACAAATTATTGCCCTTTTTCCCTATAAAGACCATTTCCGAAAGTCAATGCTACGGTGGAAATACAATGGACTGCGTAAATATGCCAAGGGCTACGCTGATATCTTTGTTAGTGATTTATGTGCGGTAGACAAGCTGCAGATAGAAGGGCTTGTACCTGTGCCGATTTCCGTTTCGAGAAAGAGAAAAAGAGGATTTAATCAGGCCCTAGATCTTGCGGAGGAGATTTCTAAGCTTACGGGAGTCAAGGTATATGATATTTTAAGACGTACCAAGGAAACCAAACCACAGTCAAAGTGTACCAAAAAAGAGAGGTTAAGCAATCTGAAAGACAGTATTGGTATCAAAAAAGATTCTGATAGCATCACACTAAACAACATAGCCATCATTGACGATATATATACTACAGGAGCTACTATCAAAGAATGTATAAAGGCTATCAAAAGACAAGAAGTATTAAAAAATGCTAAAATATATGTACTAATAGTATGTGTCGGGATATAATAGAGAAAAACTTAACACCAAAAGGGGGAATGTTTATGGAAGTAAGAGTATGTAAAAGGTGCAAAAAGATGTTTCAGCATATAAGCGGGCCAGACATCTGCCCAAAGTGCAAGCAAAACGAAGAGGAACTTTTTCAAATAGTGAAAGCTTATCTCAGGAAAAATCCAGGAGCTACCATGAGCGAAGTGAGTCAAGAGACAGAAGTGTCTATTTCGCTGATAGAAAGTTTCCTAAAACAAGGAAGGCTTGAGGTAGCGCCCAACTCACCTATTGCTTTGGGTTGTGAAGGCTGCGGTACGAGAATTCTTACAGGCAGATTTTGCTCCAAGTGCCATGCCAGCTTAGTAGATGACTTAGCAGATGCAGCTAAAGACATTACCAAATCAAAAGACACAGCTAACAAGAGCGCGGAGAAAATGAGGTTTTTAAAATCAGACCGTATTAAATAAATGAGTATGACAAAGAATTAGGAGATAAGCTGAGATGCAGTCGCCTAATTTTTTTGTGAGTATAATATGTACATGAGGATAGATATGAATATTTATCTAAATTAATATAAAGTAGCAGAAGGATTAGTCGATATAGTATATAGGATAACTATGAGTTAAAGGGGTGAGTATATGAGAATAGATCACATCAATAAAATATATGAGACTTACAAAGAGCAAGCTATATCAAAAACAAAACAAGTGTCTAAGGTGCAAAAAAAAGATGAAGTTGCTCTTTCAAAAACAGCTAAAGATTTCCAAGCTGTCTATAAATTATTAAGTACGACACCGGATATAAGAGAAGATAAAGTAAATGAAATCAAAGAAAAAATAAAGTCAGGCAATTATAATGTCAGCGCAGAAGAAGTGGCAGATAAAATATTGTCTCATTTAGATATCAAAGGATAGATGGAGATGGCTGGTATAATCTATGAACTTATAGAGGTGTTAGAAGAACAGAGGGAATGCTATGAAGGACTCTGTACCTTAGCACGTTACAAACAGGAGGCAGTGGTTGCCAAAAATCTTGAACTGCTGCAGGAAGTGGTCACGACAGAGGAACAGTTTGCAGGTCGGTTAACCATTTTAGATAAAAAGCGGGAACAGCTGCTTAAAGATGTTTCTATTGTAACGGGTATGAACTATAAAGAACTTAATGTAACGGGTATCGCCGAGAAATTAGGACAAAACAATGAAGCAAGCAAAAAACTCGTAAAGATAAGAGGAGAGCTTCATCAGCTGATAGAGGAGCTTAAAAAGCAAAATGAATTAAATGCAATACTTATCAATCAATCCTTAGAATTTGTGGATTTTACAATCAATGCCATAGAGAGCACCCAAAGCTATATTCAGCCCAGCGGCTACAACAAACCTGGAGAAGACAACATAGGGCACAATCAGCGAAGTTATTTTGACAAAAAACAGTAAAGGAGCAGAGGTATGTCATCTATTGCAAGTATAGGAAGAATGTTGTCTGGACTCAATACCGCCCAAAAGGGTCTTCAAGTTACAGGACACAATCTGACCAATGTCAATACTACAGGTTATATCAGACAACAGCTGCTTCAGCATGAGAGCAGCTATCTTAATATAGGATCAAACGGCAGACTGATGCAGGTAGGACTTGGCGTTACCGACACAGAGATACGTCAAATAAGGGACCAGTTGGCCGATAGGCGCTATAGAACGGAAAGCACCGTTTTGGGTTTTTATCAAATGCAAAACGCAGGGATACAGGAGATAGAGGCTATACTAGATGAGCCCCATGGGGAGAGCATTAGCAGCATGCTTAATAACTTTTGGTCTCAGGCTCAAAAGCTCAATACCAATCCTTCTGGGGTTGAGGAGAGACTATCTTTTATCCAGTCGGCCAGTGTACTGATTCAAAAAGCCAATCACATAGGCAATTCTTTAACCACCTACCAAGACAATCTTAATAATGAAGTCATTAAGTCTGTCGACCGTATCAATGAGATTATTGATGGTATTTATGAGTATAATGAGAAAATCGCTATGTCCGAAATTAGTGGTGACAATGCCAATGATTATAGAGACCAACGTAATCTGTTGATTGATGAACTTTCAGGTTATATGGAAATAGATTATTATGAGGAAGCAGATAGCAGAGTGGTACTAAAGGCAGAGGGAAAAACGGTAGTAGAAAAGCAGTTTGTGACACATCTAGAGCTTAATCAAACAGTTGCAAAAAGTCCATTTTTCAAGCCAATTTGGGCTAATACCAAAGAGGATGTTTTTAAGTTAGATAAAACCATTACATCAGCAAAGGAAAATGATACAGGCAAGCTCAAATCCTTACTGCTCACGAGGGGTAATGACTATGTCAATGCAGGAACCACGTGGTCTGATGTTGCGTTAAATGATAATTTTAGTGTAGATGTAGCAGGCAATAGTTTTCTTGTACCTAAAGTTTCTAAAAAATTTAATGACTTTATTAACGAATTGATCGAGATGTGTAATAGTTCATTCGATGGAGAAGGAATAGGTATTCACGAGGGCAAATTGGGTGTGCCGTTGTATGTACCCATAAAAGTACCCACGGGTATCACAGTTCCGACAGAACCTGTTTTAAGTGACTTTGCTAATGAAGCTGATTATATTACAGCCTATAATACATATAGAACAAATTATAAAGACTATTTAGATTCGATTAAGTCTTATCTGATTCCAGGCAATATTAAAATCAATCCCGAACTTCTGGAAAACGGTGGCTACAATAAGTTAGGGACGGTAGAACCAAACAGTGAAAACATAGGGGATAATACAAAGGTTACTGAATTTCTAGAGAAGTGGAATACTAACCGTAGTTGGCCAGATGATAGTGTGACAGATTCGTCGGCACCTTATTATAAAAAAGTAGATATGATGGGTTATTATTCTGAGTTTGTAACAGACATAGGGATTGAGGGTTCAGGTTACAAAAGTAAGATACAAGAGAAGACGACAACTATCCTTAATATAGACAATGAAAGACAAGCTATGGGTGGGGTATCACAGGATGAAGAGTTTACCACTATGCTTAAGTATCAGTATGCCTATAATGCTTCAGCTCGCATGATTACCATGCTTGACAGTATGATGGATACCATTATTAATAAATTATAGACCAAGGAGGTGGCATAAGTGGCATTTTTTGAATTTAATATAGCAGTAAGCGGACTTTTTGCATCTCAAAGAGGGCTTTCGGTAACTTCTAACAATATAACTAATGCAACGACTCAGGGATATTCCAGACAAGTGCTTAATCAAAAAGCAGATCAGCCCCTCAGCGGAATAGGAGTAGGCATGATGGGAACAGGTGTTTCTACCACTGGTGTCATAAGAATGAGAGATTCTTATCTAGACACAAAACTTTGGTCTCAAAATGATAAGCTTGGAGAATACCGTATTAAAGTTGAGCAGAACTCTATAATAGAGACAGTTTATGGAGAACCTAGCGATACAGGATTTACAAAAGTATTCAATGATTTGTTTAATGGTATTGATAATCTAAGTAAGCTGCCAGACGAAAAAGAGAGACAAGTAGCTCTTAGGCAACAGATGATTAACTACACTAAATATTTTAATAATATATCAGCCTCTCTTTCTGGTTTTCAAAGAGATCTCAACTTTGAGCTTAAGTCCAAAGTTGATGAAATCAACCTGTTAGGCAGCCGTATTCAAAATCTGAACAGTCAAATCTATCAAGCAGAAATTTATGGAGATGATGCTAATAGCTTTAGAGATCAAAGAGAACTTTGCGTAGATCGGTTATCGCAGCTTATTAATGTTCAGACAAAGGAAGAAGAAGTAGAAATAGACGGCAAAAAATTTAAGCAGTTCACAGTTAAGATAGCAGGACAAAATTTAGTTGACCATCTGCAAGTCAGAGAGATGGGTATAGAGGTCAGAAAAGACGCGGATAAATTAAATCCACAAGATGTAGATGGCCTTTATGATGTGGTATGGAAGGATGGACTGCCTTTTGATATGTCAGACAGCAATATGTCAGGGGAAATTAAAGGTGTTATAGATATGCGAGATGGCTGCGGCACAGAAGCAGAAGTAAAATATAATGGCATACCCTATTACATTAAACGTATGGATGATTATGTTAGAAAGTTCGCAACAGCAATGAATGAAGAGTACAGCAAGGACTCGGATGGCTATGTAGCACTGGAGAATGCGGCTGGTGATTTGTTTTTCAGAAAGGCGGATACCAGTGGCAAGATGATTTATTATAGTGAAGATGCAGGTGGTAACAAAGTTGCTTTACCTAGCCAACCTTCTGAAGAAGAGGCCCTAACAACCTATCAACCAAAGTATCAGCTCTTTACATACACCAATGGCAGCAGTGCAGGAATACCTGAGAAGATTCCAAATCTTAGAGATGAGTATGCATTAATGACAGCGGGTAATTTTTCAATATCGTGGGATATCTTTGATGATGCGGCTAATATCAGAACCAATTACGAACATTATCCAGAATCAAATACCAACCCTAACAAAAATAATAATGACTTATTATTAGCCTTGTCCGCACAAAAAGATAATAAAAAGATGTATAAAGAAGGTGATCCTAAGGATTACATGACTTCTATATTTAGTGAATTGGGTATCAATACTCAGGAAGCGAATATGTACCTAAAGACTCAGACTTCTATCACAAATAATATTGAGAATCAAAGACTGGCGGTATCGCAGGTAGATACTAATGAAGAGTTTTCAAACCTCATTAAATATCAGCAGGCTTATCAGGCAGCAGCAAAGCTTATTAATACAATTGATGATATTTATCAAACAACGATATTTCGGCTAGGTAATTTCTAAAGGAGGTGTAAAGCGTGAGAGTAACCAATGGAATGATAAGAAATAACATGGTAAATTCATTATATACAAACATGTCAAGACTTGATACCCTCTATAATCAGATGAATTCGCTTAAAAAGATACAAAGGCCTTCAGATGATCCCATTATAGCAGGTAGATCACTTAAGCTTAGAATCAATGTATTAGAAGCAGAGCAATATAAAAGTAATACAGATGAGGCAACCTCCTGGATGGAGATTACAGAAAAGGCGCTTGGTAATGTTACAGAAATTTTAAAACAAATTAATACGCGATGTGTACAAGCCTCAACAGATACACTTGCAACTGAAGACCGAGAAAAGATTGAGGCGGAGATTAACCAATTGTGGGAACAACTGCAGCAGGAGGCCAATGTGACCTATGCAGGCAGATGTGTTTTTTCGGGATATAAGACAGATGAGCCGCCTGTACTTACAAAGGAAACCACACTTACACAACCAACTGAATTGGAGAGTGACTTAATATTATTAAAAGGAACTAAAGTATCGGCAGATGTACTTGATGGTGGTGGAACTGTATTAATAGCAGCGGGGACAACGCTTACAGAAGATATAACCATACCAGCAGGTGCTACTTTACCGACAAATACAGTTTTACCAAAGGGTACGATTAATCCTAATGTTTTAGGAAAAATTGATGAACAAAATATTCAGTACGAAGTAGGTGTAGGTAGTACTATTTCTGTCAATACTCTAGGGATGGATAGGTTGATGAGCAAGTTGTTTGCAGATATAAAGGAAATAAAAGATGGATTAGAGTCACATTCAGATAGTGATACAAGTAATGATGTGAATTTACATGACCTATTTGAAGGCAAAATAGGCGATTTTGCTGACAGATTATTAGACGTATCAACAATGACAGCAGATTTAGGAAGCAGAGTGAACAGACTGGAATACACAGCAACCAGACTTGTAGATGATAAAACAAACTTTACAGAACTCCTGTCAAAAACAGAGGATGTGGATTTGGAAGAAGTTTATGTAGAGTTCAACTCTCAATATGCTGTTTATCAATCAGCACTGCAGGCAACGTCGAAGGTTATTATGAATACTTTAGCAGATTTTTTAAGATAAGCAGATTAAAAAGGGGTAGATTTATTGACAAAATAATCTGCCTCTTTTGATAGAAAAAAGGAGGAACGAAGATGGATGCGGATACAAAAAAAATATTATTTAAAGAGGGAATACCGGGTTTCGAAGAGTTAAAAGAATTTATCATACTAGAAGATGAAGGGAAAGAGTTTTATTATCTGCAGGCTGTAAATGAACCCATTATTTCTTTTGTGATCATTGATCCTTCTTTATTAAAATCAGATTATGCGCCTGTTATTCCTAAAAGCTACTTTGAAAAGTTAGGAGCAAAAGAAGGTGAGGCGGTCACAGCATTTGTCATTGCAACTATTAGAGAAAATATGGAGGAGTCTACGGTGAATTTGCAGGCACCGTTATTGATTCACATAGAAAATCGTATAGGTGTGCAAGCTATTTTAGAAGATAAGAGCTACCATTCAAGACATAAAATAGCAGATCTTATCAAGGAAAGGGGCCAATGAAATGTTAGCACTGACCAGAAAAATAGAAGAAACGATTATAGTTAATGGGAATATTAAAATTAAAGTCTTAGATATTGCTGATGGGAAAGTTAAACTCGGTATAGAGGCCCCAAAAGATGTGAGTATTTATAGAGAAGAAGTCTATTTGGACATTCAGAATAGTAATAAAGATTC
>JARBTY010000131.1 GCA_029239935.1 Clostridia bacterium
AATTTTTGTAACATTTTAGTAAATGAATGATGAGCTGTCTCATCATTCATTTTATTCTTTATAGTATAAATTCTTTTACTACAGCAAAAAATTCTCTTAGGTAATAATTAGGGACAAGATAAGGCAGTGTATCTGAACCGATACCCTCTACCTTTTTTCCAAGACTGTTAGCAATCATTTTACTTCTTAGGACATGGAATCTACTGGTAACCACAATGGTTTTGGCATCTTGCTGAAGTGCATCAATGATATCAAAGGAATTGCGGAGATTTTCATAGGTATTAGTCGAGTGCGCCTCAAGTATCAACCTTTCTTTTGCAATGCCTTTTTGAGATAAATACCGCCTCATAGCTTCTGCTTCAGTAATGGATTCGCCCGGGCCTTGACCGCCAGATAGTATAGCTATTGTCTGAGGATTCTTGTTAAGATAAGTATAGGCTTTATCGAGTCGATACTTTAAAGTTAGAGAGGGGGTTTCGTCTTTTACCCTTGCGCCAAGAATGATGATATATTGGCTCTGGACAACCATAGACGTTTTGAATCCGTTCTGAATAATCAAAGTTTCAACAATAACAAATAGAGTTCCTGCTAAAATAAAGAGAATTTTAATCCAACTTATTGAAAAAAAAAGCTGATAAAAATTTGTAAAAGATAGCAATAGGCTGCCGAGTATCAGAAAAACCCATACCGGTTCCATTCCTGCTCCGCCATCAAAGATAAATAGAATGATTAAATTTAAAATACTAAAAATCAATAAACCCCTAAATACACAAATCATTTGAATACCTCTGCGCTTTATTTGGCTCCATATAGTAAATTCTATACTTATATGCCCTAAATTTCAATCTCTTTTAGGTTCTTTTCCTATAATTACAAATATTTATAGCTCATCAGACGATGTTATATTCTATTTGTAAATTTTTTGCAGATTAACGTATAATAAAGTAAGGGGAGTTGTTAAAGAAAGGATAACTTATGAAATTAAATTATGATATTTTTTATGGAAACTTTGTGGCGAGGCCTAATCGTTTTATTGCACATATTGAAAAAGATGGCGAAATAGTTATAGCCCACGTGCCTAATACGGGGCGACTAAGAGAACTGCTGCATCCAGGAGCCGAGGTGATACTTTCCTATCATCCCCAAGGGCATAGAAAAACGCAATATGAGCTCAGGATGGTAAGAAAAGGAGGACATTGGATTTCTATAGATTCTCAGCTGCCGAATGCAATTGCAGCAGAAGCTATTTCAAAGGGAATTATAGAGGAGCTTAAAGGATATCCTACTCTCAAAAGAGAAGTTTTTTATGGTAACAGCCGTTTCGATATTCAGCTGCTTGGAGAAGATACGTGTTTTGTTGAAGTGAAGGGTGTGACTTTAGAAAAGGATGGATGGAGTTATTTTCCAGATGCCCCTACAGAACGTGGACGTAAACATATTGAAGAACTGATTGAGGCCGTAAAAAATGGCTATCGAGGCGTATTACTCTTTGTCATTCAAATTGGCGGGATTAAAGGATTTAGCCCAAATACAGAAATGGATTTTGAGTTTGCACAAAAAGTGAGACAAGCTTTTGCTGCGGGAGTAGAAATTCTTGCTTATAGCTGTGAGGTCACCTCGACAGAGGTCAAAATTGTAGAAAAAGTGCCTGTTAAATTATGAACTATATTTAAGCATAAAAAAAGACAGAATTAAATTCTGTCTTTTAAAAGTTATAGTTATTATGCTCTTGTAACGTTTTCAGCTTGTGCGCCACGAGCACCTTTTGTGATTTCGAAGTTTACTTTTTGTCCTTCTTCAAGAGATTTGAATCCATCTCCTTGGATAGCTGAGAAATGTACGAATACGTCATCTCCGTCTGCTCTTTCGATAAATCCAAAACCTTTTTCTGCGTTAAACCATTTTACTGTACCTGTCATGTGAGGTACCTCCTAATTTTAATATTTGTAACTGTACGGAAATAAAAATTCACACATTATTACAGATCACATTGCACAATGTATATAATCTCTAATAACATGTGAAATCTATAAACACCTACTGCATACTCAGTTATTATAGCGCACTATCTTTAGGTTGTCAATACCTATAATAAAAATACTATAAAAAAATAGTGAAGTGATAGATAGCGGCAAGATTCCTTGTCTGCCACTGCCTATCACTTCACTACATATCAGAGTTTAAGCAATGAGTTGACCTCTACTCTACTTTTTTGAAGGCTTTTTGAAAGTGTATTTCGGTTCAGCGGTGGGTACTGTTAGCTCACTTATAGGATAAGGGTGGGTGATTACCTCTGGGATAGTCTTTTTAATGAGTCTTTGGATAGCTTCTAGTAAAGACTTTTCCTCACTGTCACAAAAAGAAATAGCTGTTCCGTTCATACCAGCCCTGCCGGTACGACCAATACGGTGAACATAGGTTTCAGGGTTGTTAGGTATATCGTAATTGATAACATAAGGAAGCTGATCGATATCTATACCTCTTGCAGCAATATCCGTCGCTACAAGTACTCGAATTTCACCGGATTTAAAGCCATTAAGTGCAATCTGCCGAGCCCCTTGTGATTTGTTGCCATGGATAGCCAATGCTTTAATTTTTGCCTTGGTCAGCCTTTTGGCAACACGGTCAGCGCCATGTTTTGTCCTTGTAAATACCAGTACCGAGGTAAGTTCTTTGTTTTGTAAAAAATGAGCTAAAAGACTGCTTTTATTAGATTTATCTACAAAACAAACTGACTGCTTGATGCTCTCTACCGTAGAAGAAACTGGGCTCACTTCTATTTTGATAGGGTTGACTAAAAGGGTATCTGCCATGGTTTGAATCTGCAGAGGCATAGTCGCTGAGAATAAAAGCGTTTGTTTTTTAACAGGAATCTTTGCAATAATTTTTTTCACATCATGGCTAAAACCCATATCCAGCATACGATCAGCCTCATCTAATACAAATATTTTAACATGTTGTAGATTAACAAGCTTCTGATTGATAAGATCATTAAGTCTACCAGGAGTTGCCACGAGAATATCCGTGCCTTTGGTTAGCTTTTCCACCTGAGGGTGCTGTGAAACACCTCCAAATATGACACAGCTGCGCAGACCGGTTAAATGGCCATAGGACCTAAAGCTTTCATAAATCTGAAGGGCAAGCTCTCGTGTAGGCGTTAGAACCAAAGCACGGATGGTGTGTCTGGATCTTTCTTCTTTATCTTCAGTAGACAGACGTTGTAAAATAGGAACAGCAAAGGCTGCTGTTTTTCCTGTACCAGTCTGTGCACACCCTAGCAAGTCCCGGCCAGCTAATATAGATGGAATGGCCTGTGCTTGTATAGGGGTTGGGGTTGTATAGTTTTCACCGGCTAATGCTTTGAGTATTGCCGGTGTAACATTTAAATCTTCAAATTTCATACTTTCTCCTTATATATAACGCATTTATGATAGTTGTTCTTTATTATAGCGTACACTTACGCTATTGTAAACGTACGGGAAGTTACCTGCATTTTATTTATAAGACCAATAAACAACTCTTTACAAATAGGCGTTATAAAGGTAGGATAGGATAGAACAAAAAATGCAGAAGTTAAATGAGGTGAAAACATGAACGATAAAAAAGCATTAGATGTATTAAAAATATTTTATTATGGATGCAAAAACATGACAGAACTCACTAGCAGGGCAAAGGTCACTAAAATAGAAGCAACCCAAATCTTAAAAAATGCCCGTGAGTGCCAATTGATTGCTTATAGTACTAAATATTATGGAGAAGTTTTTGAAGAGGTCAGAAAAGATAAATTAGGTGCCTATTTAAGAAAACATAACATTATTGGCTAGGTACTTATTATCTATAAACATCTCATGGGGTATGCTCTTAAATAAGTGAGATGTTTATAATGTCATATATTGCCCATACTGTGCTAAGTAAGTTTGTTTCTCTTTGTAATCAGGGGCAACACTTCCAACACGTCTCCAAAACGATCTGTCATGATTCATATGGATAAGATGACAGAGTTCGTGGATAATAACATAATCTATCACATCAGTTGGAGCCATAACTAACCGGTAATTAAACGTTATTTTCTTGTCAGAGCTACAACTGCCCCACTTTGTGTTGGAAGCCACTATTTCAATGGTTTTAGGTTTGACGCCTAGTTGTTTTTCGAATTTTTTTATTCTTTCTTCAATAATTTTTTTGCAGCTAGAAACATAAAATTTCCTGAGACTTTTTCTAAGAGCCTCTTCATCCAAATCCTCAGTTCTTATTAATTCATGTAAATCCCACTCTTTGCCAAGATACATAAATTTTGCTTGTTGATGATATACCCTTTTTTTAGGACGTTCTTTTGTTTTAGAAATAGCATCTAATTTACTAAGCAACCACTCAGATTTTTGTGTGATAGCTGATTTTATAAGCTCTTCACTGGTATTTCTAGGAACTTTAACCGTTATAAGTCCAATAGCATCTATATAAATAGATAATTTTTTTCTCTTGCCATACTGCACATTACAATCCAGCACTTTACCTTCTAGTTCAATTTTCATAGTTCACCATCTTTTGTTAAGAATTAATCATTTTATATCAAAAAAGAAATCTTGAGGAGATTCTATATCAAATAGTTGTGTAAGCAAAATGATTTCGTTATAAGTCCAATCTGTACTGCCATTTATTTTACGGGTAAGCGTCTGCTTGCTTATATTTATTTTTATGGCCAGTTCTCCAAAGCTAATATTATACGCATCCA
Source organism: Clostridia bacterium (assembly GCA_029239935.1). Next base: position 4,733 of record JARBTY010000131.1, read on the forward strand.
TAAGTTGTTTCATTTTTTCCTGCATTTATTTGAGCTCCTTTTATGTAAATATTTCATGGGATAAGAGCTTTCAACTAATCCTGCTAGAGTTTTTAAAAGCTCTTATCATACTTTCAAACTATATTTTATCATATTTTGGGGCATAAGGTCATGTATTATGACAACAAAGTCCCTTGAGGTATTGTTCTATGGCCGATAAGTTGTTCTAATTGATACGCATATTTTAGGAGCGTGATATCATCAAGCGCTGTTACATACAAGCCATTTGGTGTGCCATCGTTGTACAAACCGTGAGGAATTGTAATAACAGGTAATCCAGCGTAGTTTAAGATAAGATTGTTTTGAAAGAGTATGCAAATATCAAACCCACTTAACTGTTGGCGGATTTGTTTACAAATGGCCTCTTTTTCTTGTAGTAATTGCCTATAAAGGCTTTCACTTAAATCGCCGCGGGTATTTTCCTCTGCATCAATAAGAAGCGTTTGGCCGTATTTTAGGGTTTCAGAAGGATTTGAACGATTAAAAGCGATGATGTCTTTTAGAGAACGTATGGGAAAATGACTCGGTAGGCTAGCTAAATACTTATTTAAAGAATACTTAAATTCATAAAGCTGCAGTTGCTTTAAATGGTCTGTGGGTATTTGCGGTATTTTTATTCTTTTTAATAGCGCTCCAGCTCGTTCAAGCTCTTTGAGTATCGTTCCTGTCTTTTTTTCCTCTTCTGATGTTAGATTTTCCAAAGTAGATTGATTGATACCTATTAAGACGCCTTTTATAGATAAGCACTCCAGTTCAATAGGCCTATGAATAAGCTCAGAGAATATTAATGCGGCATCCCTTACAGTACGCGTCATAGGCCCGGCAGTATCCATAGTGAAACTAATAGGGATGATACCTTTTTGACTTAGTGAGCCAATAGAGGGGCGAAAACCTACTATGCTATTAGCTATTGCGGGGGAAACAATTGAACCGGATGTATCAGTTCCAATTGATGCAGTACAAAGGTTAGCTGATACTGCAACTGCTGATCCAGTACTGGACCCAGATGGATCTTGATCTTTATCATAAGGAGACTGAACCTGTTTACCTCTTGAACTATAGCCAGCCTTCATACCTTTTGTCATATGATTGGCGAACTCTGTCATGTTGGTTTTACCTAATATGACGGCGCCTTTTTGACGTAAGACCTTTACAATATCTGCATCAGAAGGGGCAAAAGAATTTGCCAATGCCAAGGAGCCGGCGGAGGTATGCATACGGTCAGCTGTATCGATATTATCTTTTAAAAGGATAGGTACACCATATAAAATGCTAGTATATTCAAAGCGATGGTTGTCTAGTTCTTCGGCAATGGAGAGGACATCAGGATTAATTTCTAAAATGCTATTTAGTTTATTAGGCCCTTCATCAATTAGAGCAATCCGGCGCAAATATTCCTGTACCAACTCTTTTATAGACAGTTGTTTATCTCTGAACATGGTCTGCAGACCAGTTATTGAAATTTCATTTATGTTTTGCATAAAAACACCCCTTTTTATCGTCTAGTACATAAGTGCAAGTATTTCATACTGTTAGTATGTTATGCTGAGGGTGATATTATCCGTGAGTATGTTTTTCTTTTGAGAGACCACCGGCCATGTGGTCAAGTTTTGAAGCTAAAAAAGGAGCCCTTAAAACAGCATTATCCCCATGCTTATTTCGTATTTGATCAATGGCTTTATCTAGTTTATCATATTTATCATACTTAAGGGTATCAAAGAGATTGTATTGATAGGTATCCCCATGAGTAAGTTTGTTGGTATGCACACCGAGTTGCCTTATCGGGGTTTTATGATCCCATAACTCATCGAGTATTTGACAGGCATAGTGATAAATCTCATCAGTTACATGGGTTGCAGAGACAAGAGTCTTTTGATGAGAGGTGTATTCAAAATAGGTATCTACTAATGATACAGTGACACATCCAGATTTAACGTGGTCAGCTCTCAGACGGGTACATACGGTTTCACACAAAGACAGCAAAATTAATTGCGCATTTTCCAAAGAACTGACATCAAAGGGAATGGTGGTTGAATTGCCATAGCCTTTATTGGGAGCTGTTTCATGAAGTACCTTCATAGTATCTATGCCATTGGCATAGCGGTGAATGGTTTCTCCCTGTTTTTTGAGATGGGACTTTAACAGAGTGATATCAGCTTTTGCCAATTGGCCAATAGTATTAATGCCTAACATTTTAAGTTTTTGTTCAGCAGCTTTTCCAACAAAAAACAGTTCTCCTACATTAAGCGGCCACATTTTTCTTTCTATCTCTCCAGGAAAAAGTGTATGAACGAGATAAGGCTTTTTGAAATCACTGGCCATTTTAGCTAAGAGCTTATTAGAAGAAATGCCTATATTCACTGTAAAACCCAATTCTTTATAAATACGCTCTTTAATCATATGGGCAGCAGTAAGCGGCGAACCGTATAACCCTTCTGTCCCTGTCATATCCATATAGGCTTCATCTATTGAAGATTGTTCAACTAAAGGGCTATACGCCTGTAACAACGTTATAAGTGCTTTAGAGTACTGTACATAGAGAGAATGGTTAGGTTTTACCAAGGTAAGGCTAGGACATTTGGATAAAGCAGATACAACCGGTTCACCTGTTTGAATATTATATTTTTTGGCAGGGATAGATTTGGCTAATATAATGCCTTTGCGTTTTTCTATATCTCCTCCAACAGCAGACGGGATATCTCTTAAGTCAACGGTTTCTTTCAAAGATTTAATGCGATAAGCAGCTTCCCAGCTTAAAAAAGCAGAATTAACATCTATATGGAAAATAACCGTAGGGTTCATCAACTCACCTCGTAATATAAATTGTTACCGAACATATGTTTGTAAACAGTATAACAAATAGGAATATTTTTGTAAACTAAAAAACTTTATAAAAAATACTTTTACAGGGCAATATAGAGAGGGAGGTGAATATGATGCAAGTAAAAGAGATTATGTCACAAGATATTGCAAGTTTAAAATCAGAAGATTCCATCGAAAAAGCCGCTCAGTTAATGAAAGCCTACAATGTAGGTTCAATACCTGTATGCAGTGGACTGCAGGTCATCGGTATTGTCACTGACAGAGATATTACCTTAAGATCTGTAGCAACTGGTCAGAATTCAAAGGATGAGACAGTAGGTAATATTATGACGCCCAATCCTGTTTTAGGAAATCCGGAAATGAGCGTTGAGGACGCAGCAAAGATAATGAGCGAAAACCAAATACGCAGACTGCCTATTGTTGAAAACAATAGGCTCATAGGGATGGTGGCACTAGGAGATATTTCTCAAGAACCAACACTTCAATACAGTGCTGAAGAAGCTCTGACAAATATTTCACAGCCAGATATCAGATAAGTATAGTTTGTCGCTCGGTAAACAAAAATGAGAGACGTTTTTATTCAAAACGTCTCTCGTTTTTGTTTGCATAGACTATAGGCCACTAAAATATACAGTGGCTTTATTTGACAGAGCTAATTGAGTCTTTTCATAAGATGCAGCACCAATCATCCCGGATGCATCTCCTAAAT
>JARBTY010000132.1 GCA_029239935.1 Clostridia bacterium
GCTCAACCTTTATAAAAAATTCTTCATGATATTCTTCATTGCCAAAAAAGTCTTGAAGACCAATGCTTAAAGTATCTTGGTAGGCTTCACAGGTGTCATTAGAGACCCATAGCTCAACTTGATCTGAACCTGCTTCTTTAAAAGAAAGAAGGCGCGGCTTATAGGCATGCTTTATGTAGTAATATCCCGCTTTAGGCCTTTTAAAGAAATCAACAATGCTCCAGCTCATCGTCGGCCAGCAGTCATTGAGCTGCCATATAATAGCTCCTGCACATTCTGGCCACCTTCTTCTATAATGCTCTATACCGTATTTAAGCCCTTCTGCTTGTGCCATCATCGAAAAATCTATATACTCGTCTAAATCATGGGGCAGTCCTGTATAGCCTTGCATTAACAATTCTCCCCGGTCCGGCCTTTTATCTTTGTTGCGGTACTTCATTTCAAAACTTCCAAAATACAAATCCTCTTTGGGTATACAGGCTTTTAAGGTTTGTTTGACAGGCAAAGCATGCATACCAAATTCTGAGGAAAACTTACACTGATCTTCTGCAAATCTTTTAAAGGAAATACCATATGCAGAGTTATCTACTACTACAGGCTCTCCGTATTTCCTTGGATAAACCTGTCCTGCCCAAACCTGCCAGTTGTGCTTATCCCCCTCTTCATCACTGTTAGGGTCATTGCCTCCAAACGGCGAACTGGGCCAGTAAAGTCTACTTGAGTCTAGTTCTTGTAAGATCTCTGGCATCAAATCATGATAAATTTTTTCACCGTATAATCTTAAATCTGTTAGCTGAGATAGCTTTTGACCATGAAGCCACTGAATCTCATTGTTGCCGCACCATATCGCCAAAGACGGATGATTTCTCAGTGCTTTTACAATGTATGTCACTTCTTTTTCTACATTTTCCATAAACTCTCTATCGAAATCAGGATAAGAAGAACACGTAAACATAAAATCCTGCCAAACCAATATCCCGAGTTTATCACAGGTCTGGTAAAAAATATCTTTTTCATAAATTCCACCGCCCCAGACTCTCAGCATATTGATATTGCCTTCTTTGGCCAATTCAATCCATTCTGTATAAGTATCATCTTTTATCGTTCCAATGAGACTGTGAGCTGGTACCCAGTTGGCTCCCTTAGCAAAGACCCCGATGCCATTTAATATAAATCTAAAACAACCATTGCCATTGTCCTCTTTTTGCTGAACTTCCAGCTGACGTATACCCACCTTTTGAACCTTAGTATCTATGCGTTCACCTTTATCAAGCAAGTCTATCTTTAGCTCATACAAAAATGGGTCGCCTAAATCATGGGTCCACCAGAGTTTAGGATTATTTATTTGCCAGGATATACGTAGATCATCATTTGTATCAACATCAACTTCCGTGCTATAAACGGTGTTTTCTTTATCCCACATAGAAACTTTGACTTTTAGCTCTCTATTGAGTACCTCTTTTAAATGAATATCCAAACTGAGGGCTGCTTGGTCAGTCGTTAGGTTTGTTGTTTTAAAATAAATATCAGCTATACTAGGGGTTTTATGACAAAAAATATGGACGTCTTTCCAAATACCTGCCGTAATGAGTCTAGGCCCCCAGTCCCATCTAAAATTCATCTGTGCTTTTCTTACCCAAACCCGGTTTCTGCTATAAGAAAACCACATTTTGCTGTAATCTTTCCGCTGAGTAACAGCTATTGTTGAGTCAAACCGAATAACAAGTTCATTAATACCCAGGTTAATTAAAGCTGTAATATCCACCTTTAGGGGAATAAACATATTATCGTGTCTGGCTATTAGCTGCCCGTTTAAGTAAACCCAGGCAAAAGTATCCAAACCATTTAAGACAAGCTCCATGGTCTCATCTTCAGGCAGTTCCTTACTCCAAACAAACTGATTTCTATACACCCAAATCTTATCTTCAACCCATCTGCACTTTTCAGCATTGGTAGAGTAAAAAGGGTCTTCAATGATACCAGCCTTCATTAACGCTGAATGTACATCTCCTGGCACTTGAACAGGTATCCAGCCTGCTTCTGCCAGATCGAAATCTTTGAGTTTAAGTTCAGGGATATACTCTTCATCATAGGCCTTTAGCTGCCAGTTCTCTGCTAATGTCACTTTTTCCATACTTACCTCCTAAGCCTACTCTGCTTCCAGCTCTACCCCATTGGATTCTATAACTTTTTGATACCAAAAAGCACTATCTTTCCATAATCTATCTTTAGATTCATAATCAATATAAATGAGTCCAAAGCGCTTACCGTATCCAAAAGCCCATTCAAAATTATCCATTAACGACCATACATAATACGCATCTAACCTCACGCCTTGCTGTATAGCTTGATGGGCCGCTTTAAAATGCTCTTTTAAAAACTTGATGCGGTTCTCATCATGAATTCTCAGATCATCTGAAGGTATATCTTGAAATGCTGCGCCATTTTCAGTGATAAAAATGCGAGGGTTTTCATAATTTTTAGCTAAATCCATTAACAAATCATACAACCCTTCAGCATGTATTTCCCAGTTCATAGCTGTATATTCTGAGCTCGGTGGTTTCACTTCTACAAAGTTTAGAGGATCATTTCCTTCGCCCTGTTTTATAATTTTTCTAAAGTAATAGTTCACCCCTAAAAAGTCACATTTGTTTTGAGATAAGATCTCCAAATCTTCATCAGCTATTACTGGAGCATCCAAATGAGCTTTAAAATACTCCCAAATATCTTTAGGGTATTCGCCTTTTAGTACAGGATCTAAAAACCATCGATTATGGTATCCATCTACAAAAAGTGCTGCTTTTTGATCTTCTTCTGACTGAGAAGCAGCTCTAATAGGATAGAGATTTAAGGTAATACCAATTTCCCCACCTTGGTCCATGCGTCTATAGGCTTCTACTGCTTTAGCGTGAGAGAGTATTAAATGATGGGTAACTTGTACTGCCGTTTTTATATCTTTTATCCCAGGAGCGTGCCTTCCAACAGAGTGCCCCGCATAGGCAACTACCCAAGGCTCATTGTGAGTAATCCACTTTTTCACCCTGTCTCCAAACCGCTCAAACATCAAACAAGCATAGTCTACAAAATCATCGACAACCTGACGATTGGCCCAGCCCCCGTAGGCATCCTGTAGGGCCTGGGGCAAGTCCCAATGGTACAATGTGATGATAGGCTCAATATGATTTTCTATCAACGCATCAATCAGCTCGTCGTAAAAATCTATTCCCTTTTGATTGATTTCGCCTTTTCCTTTTGGTAATACTCTTGACCACGCAATAGAAAAGCGGTAACTCTTAAGCCCCATCTTCTTCATAATCCTTATATCTTCTTGAAGCCTATGATAGTGATCACAACCTATATCCCCATGATCCCCACTGTCGATTTTACCTGGCATATGGCTAAATGTGTCCCATATAGATGCCCCTTTTCCATCTTCAAAAGCGGCACCTTCGATTTGATAAGCTGCTGTGGCGCTTCCCCATACAAACTGGTTTGGAAATTTTAAAAACATAACATATCCCTCCTTTAATTTTAGCCTTTAACAGCTCCCGCTGTCATACCATTAATAATTTGTTCTTGTAAAATGAGATAGATGATGATAACAGGTATAGATGTAATCATCATGGCTGCCATGAGCTCTGCATAATTGTTTGAGTAAGCTCCTATAAAATTATAGAGACCAAGCGGCAGTGTTTTTTTATCATCCGAAGAAATAAAAACAAGTGCAAAAGAAAACTCTTTCCAATTATTTAAGAAATTTAAAATAGTTACCGTAGCCAGTGCAGGGCGAGACATAGGCAATATGATTTGTGTAAAGAGCTTTCCCATGCCACAGTGATCCATGATAGCCGCTTCAATAATTGAGTCTGGAAAGGCCCTGATAAAGCTTTCAAGAATAAATATGGTAAGGGGCAATCCAAAAGCGGTATAAGCTAATATCAAGGAAAATGGGCTGTCTAATAAGCGCAGCGTTCTCATCTGAATAAACAAAGGGACAAGTACCGACTGCATAGGAATCAACATCCCTACAATAAACAGCGAATAAATAGCTTTGCGTAGCTTAAATTCAAATTTTGCAAGGATAAATGCCGCCAGTGCACCAACGACAATAGTCAGTATAATCGATACAATGGCTATAAAAACACTATTGAAAAAATAGATGCCTATCTTAGCGGTACGCCATGCATTCACATAGTTTTCAAAATGCAATGCCTTGGGAAGGCTAAAGGTACTTAGGGTGATTTCTGCATTGGTTTTTAAAGAAGTGTAAGCCATCCAAGCGAGGGGATATAAAGTCGTAAGGGAGGCTAAAGATAAAACAACAGTTAGTAAAGCTTTATTTATTTTTTGGATGTGATTTGATTTTCTTATCATTTTCTCCTCCTATACTGTTTCTTTTTGACTCATCAGCCTACGGCTTATGATGATAAAACTAAAACTAATAACAAAAATAACCAGAGAAACGGCACTACCATATCCATACTTATAAACTGCAAAAGTCTTATTATACATATAAGTTGCCATAAGCTCCGTAGCCTGAGCTGGCCCCCCCTGCGTCATGACAAAAACAAGATCAAAAGTACGCATACCGCCAGCGATACAGAGTACCACTGCTGCCATAATAGAATCCCATATCATGGGTATCGTAATATTGACAAGTTTACACCACTCACTCGCTCCATCCACATTGGCGGCTTCAAAAATTTCACTTGGAATATTTTGCAGCGCTGCTAAAAAGATAATCATGTACAGCCCAAAAAACTGCCAGACTATGACAAAGCATATGGTATAAATAGCAATCCTCGGATTTCCCAGCCAATCCATCGCCAGTTGTCCTAAACCAATTTGATTAAGTATTGCATTAAAGATCCCTACTTGCGAATTTAAAATAGTAGACCATAATAATCCCACCACCACAGTAGATAAAATCATAGGCATAAAAAATACCGTTCTAAAAAAACTGGAACTTTTCAATTTCTTATTTAAAATAATTGCAATAATTAAACCTATGGGAATCTGTCCAAAAACTGACGCTATCACAACAATGATATTGTTTTTAAAAGAATGCCAAAAGATCCTGTCCGTTAGTATTTCTTTAAAGTTTTCAAGACCTATATATTCTGGAGCGCTAAGTCCGTTCCAGCTATAAAATCCATAAAAAAAAGATCTTACAATAGGCATAATCACAAAAACAATAAAAATAAGGAGCGCCGGCAGTAAACCTATGATAATCGTCTTTTTATTTCTAAATAATATATCCATTTTATTTCACTCCTTAAAATTAAAAGAGGATAAATCATCATCTGTTATCCTCTTTTAAAAGTGCTATTCTAATGCTTTTTGTAAATCACTGGCTAATTGCTCCGGTTGTGTGGCTCCCAGCATGACTCCTTGCAGACCATTATTAACAATATCTGTAAGCTCTGAGTTTAGGGCTGAATCATAGACAGTGACCATAGGATATTTCTGAATAAGCGTCACCATTTTTTTATAAATAGGATCTAATTCCAGTGCATTGATATCCACTGTTAGAGAGGATACAGGTATATTAGATGCAGCATACATTTTTTGAGCATCATCTTCTGTTAAAAACTTAATTAATTCTTGAATAGCAGCTTCTTGCTCCGGCGTCACTTTAGCACTCATTACGATTCCTGTACTGCTGACACCAGACATGGTATTGGGATCACCTTTGCCATCTTCTAGTTTTGGCAGTATTGTAAGCTCTACATTTTCTTTAATATTATCTGGAGCATTTTTAATCATTTCAGGTAAAATCCAAGAACCTCCAATCATCATCGCAGCTTCACCTTTATAAAAATAACTGCGCATCTGAACTTCATCAATACTGTTATAGTCTTTATTAAAAGCCCCTATATCTGCAAGTTCTTTCATTTTATTTAAGGCTTCTATGAATTCTGGATCAGTGAATTTGGCACCTGAACCACCAAGTACGCTGTCTAGCCATTCGCTGCCAGTCTGTCTGTTAGCTAAGTTACTAAAAATAGTTGACTGTACCGGCCATGTTGCTTTGTTACCTAACGCAATAGGGATAATCCCTTTTTCATTAAAAGCAGCAATAACTTCTTTTAACTGGCTATAGGTTTCAGGTACTTTGAGCCCATATTGATCAAATAGTGCTTTATTGTAGAATAAGATAGATGTAATGGAAATACCTAACCCTGCTGAATAGGTTTTGCCATCAACTGTGAATTCATCAAGGGCTCTGCTTGTAAAGGAATCTTTCCATTCTGGATTTTCATCTAAGTAAGAATTGATGTCTTTGATTAAAGATGATGATGCAAATTCTTTTGTCATGGCATTGGGCCATACTAAAAAGGCATCTGGCAATTGTCCGGCTGCCGCTTCCGTCTTTAGCTTTGTCTGATATTGATCTCTTGGTATCTTTTGCTCGTCAATGATATACTCTGGATGAAGCTTTCTAAATTCTTCCATACGTTTTTCCATAAAATCTGCTCTTTGGTCTTCACCTACGAAAGAATGCCATAAGGTGAATTCAACTGTCTGAACTGCTGGTGAAGCGGATTCTTGGCTAGCCTCTTTGCTTGCTTCTTGACTTGAAACACTCTGTTGACCGCAACCAACTAAAGTCCCCATTAAACCTAATATAATCAATAAATTTGCTATCTTTTTAAACATCAATATCCTCCTCAAAATCTGTTTTCTAAGAGCGCTCTTCTAGAATTAATTATATCAATGCCCTCTCTTAATAGAAATCCTTAATTCTTAGAAATTGTCTAATATTCTTAGAATGTTCTAGAGTATATCTCTTTTATAGGTCATAATGACTATCGCTTCTCCGTTTCATTTCTCCATACTATGTAATTAATATATTTTTTTGTGTTTTTCGAATTTATCTATAGGCATTTACACAAAACTCTCCTTGATGAATTACTTGGCCAATTCACAATATTTAGTAGGCGATATACCCACATGTTTTTTAAAAACGCTGCTGAAATATTTATAGTCTTTATAACCTACCTTATAGGCCACTTCATAAATCTTATAGTGTTCCTTAATCAAATAATTTTTAGCTGCTTCTATCCTTACTTTATTAAGATAATCTGTGAAACTCTCTCCCCTTGTTTTTTTGAAAATATGACTGAAATAGTTAGAACTAAGTGCAACAACCTCTGCTATACTCTCTACCGTTAGATCTTCATCATAGTGGAATTCCATATAGGTCATGGCTTTCTTAATAAGTGCCCTATGACTGCCGCCTTCTTCTTTTTGCCCTTCAACCCATTCACACAGCGCCTCCGTAAAGTCATACAGCCACTCTTTTAACTCCTCTTTCAAATTAAAATGAATCAGGGCAGATTCTCTATGATTATAAATCTCAAGTCCTGCATCTTTTAAGTGATAGCCATCTTCATATAAGGCTTTTTCAATATTTGCAATCATATGTATCATCACTTTTTTATAATTTTTTAGTGTGATAGGCTTTGTCTCTAGTTGCTTCATAACAGTTTTTAAATTGAAGACCGCTTCTTGAGCTCGTCCTATACGTACTGCATTGAAATAAGGCGCAATCATAGGCTCAATTTCCTGATAGCGTTTAATATGTAACAATTCTCCAAATAATTCTTGCTCAAAATTTTGCCTCACCCGCATAATAACTTGTTCTAGTTCCTTGATATCAATAGGTTTAATTAGATAATCCACGGCCCCATATTGAAGAGCCCTCTGAGCATAAGAGAATTCATCATACCCACTTAATATAATGACTTTTATCTGGGACATTTCCTCTTTTAATGCCTGAATCAACTCGATACCGTTCATCTTTGGCATTCTGATATCAGTCAGTACAATATGCGGTTTTACCTGCCTGCATATTTCAAGAGCCTGCAAGCCATCTTTGGCAACGCCAACAACTTCAATGTGATATTCCGCCCAATTGATCGTTAAAGCCAGGCCGTCCCTTATCATCTTTTCATCATCCACAATAACTAACTTAATCACTTAAATCTCCCCTTTCAAGTAGTTTTTTGGGATTTTTATCTTGATCTTTGTTCCAAAATTAACCTCACTTATTATCTCTAACCCATATGTGTCTCCAAAATAAAGCTGAATCCTTTCATGCACATTTTTAATCCCATATCCCATATCTGAATCTTTCTCTCCATTAAATATGGCATCAATCTTTTCTCTTGTCATGCCTATGCCATTATCTATAACCTCTAAAATAATGTCCCCGTTTTTTTCATAACCCAGAACCTGAACAACTCCCCCGTTATCAAGATGTGCAATCCCATGTATCAGTG
>JARBTY010000133.1 GCA_029239935.1 Clostridia bacterium
TTTTTATTTTTAAGGTTTATTTAAGTTACCCTTTTTTAAAAGTAATTTTTAAAAAAATATTTTGAAAACCACTTGATTTTTCTTAGCAGGTTTGAGCAGCAATTATAAAATTTGTGTACAACTTTTATAATTCGCGAGTTTGCGGCGTTCATTTGAAGAAAGTGCTTAGATTTTTAGAAATACGCAAGTGCGTAACTGGAGAACCCTAAACTCCCCCTGCGGATTTATAGAAAGCTATGGATAGGGGTATTGGACAGTCTGGTAGATATGGCATAGAGAGCCGAATTCGCCGAGCAGACTTACCCCTTTACTAAATGAAAAGTCACTCTATATCAATTTTTAAAATAATAAATTTCGACGAAAAGTAGCACATTGGCCAAGTCTGCATATAGTATAGTACAACTTATAGAATAAAATATAATAAGAGAAGGTGTGATCATATGGCTGTTATCTATGTATCATCGGCTACAAATATAACAGATTTTATTGCTTCTGCGGCAGTAACACCAGGGGATGTATTGGTATTAGAGGATGGGGTCTACAATCAGGTGGTCGTTATTAACAAAAGTAATTTGCGTATTGTGACTAAAGGATGTCAGGCTATCTTTAATGGCGGCAATATACTTGCCAGTGCGTTTGTTCTAGATGGTGTAGCGGGAGTAGAAATCAAAGGCTTTAAAATTTTAGATTATGTATCTCATGGTATATTTGTAAGCGGTGGAGCAGCGAATCGTATTTTGGACAATAGTATTAAACGGGTAGTAGGAGATGGCATCAGAGTAAGTAATTCTCAGGCCAATCTGATATGGAAAAACGAGATTAAAGAGGCATTTGATGGGGTTGAACTTATAAGTGGCAGTATAGGTAACAGGGTAATTGAAAACTATGCAGCTAACTGCAGGGATGATGGATTCGAATCCTTCCTGCCAAGTGATCGTAATAATACCTTTACTGGCAACGTTTCGAAGGATAATGGAGGGAATGGGCTAGAAATATTTGGAGAAAACAACTTGGTACAGTGTAATGTTTCAAAACGTAATATTAACGCGGGTTTATATATAGTTGCAGGTACAAATATCATTGCGATAAATAATGAAATAGAGAGTAACAGTAGTGATGGCATCTTAGTCAGCGATAATAACTGTTTTATTGCAAATAACCAAGTTAAATCTAATGGACGAATAGGTATAAATGTATCTGGTAACAATAATATTGTTCAAAACAATATTATTGCCTTTAATAAAAACAATGGACTTACTTTGCAAGTGACCTCCTCAACAAGCTTTATATTTGAAAATGAGTTCGTTTGCAATACGCCGGCCAATATTGTTAACAATGGGACAAATAATAATTTTTTAGAAAACGAAGTTAAAAAATGCAAAAGATAATAAGTGTATTAAGCGAAATAAAAAGTATAAAGGGGGAATACAAATGGATTTAGAAGATGTAAAAGATAAGATTCAAAAAAATGTTGCACACCATGAGCATATGATAGCTTCAATTGAGCAGAATATGGGTACAGTCCCTGAAAATATGAGGGAAAACCAGAAAAATACGTTAAAACTTTTACAAACTGAGCTGACAGATCTCAAAGCAAGCCTAAGAGGTATCGATAGTGGTGCATAACAAATAGAGTCCCTACAAGATGTCAACCTTACCAGTTGACATCTTACTAGGGACTTTATTTGCGGATATTATTTTTAGCTGATAGACTGAGATGCAGTGATATAGTCGATTACACAGGACATCAATGCATAGATATCTTCATTTAACAAAACGAATTTATCTTTTGTACGTACAAAAGTAGAGTAGTCTACAATCTTGTTTTCATAAAGCTCATCAACACTGATATAACCGGTATTCATCAACTTGTTAAGGATAACCAGCATTTGACTTTGGGTAACAAGGTTCATATCATTTTCAAGATTATCAATAGCTGGTAATTTAAGTGTAGAGTTGGCATGTACTAAGGACAAGATGTTGTGGAGCGTCTGGAATGTTGCAGATTCTTTGCATCTATAGTCATTTTTGCCATTGAATTCCATCGACAGCATCGCTTTTTTTCTAAGGGAGACAATGTATGGATAAGACCAGCTGGACTCTTCAGGGTGATAGGTATTAAGGGGAGTAGTCAGCACAACACCGGCCCTCATAAGATTTGTCTGGATATTCAGCACATGGAGGTCATCTAAGCTAGCTTGTCTTACAGAGAGGCCATTATCAATGCTGTAGCTTGCAAGTACGCCAGCGGCTTGTCCGAGAGCCATACCTACAGGGACAGTACGGGCGCTGCTGTGAGAGAGTGGATCATAACTGGCAGAGCGACCTACTACAAGCAGGTTATCTATCACTTGGGGTACCATAATAGTAATAGGAATACTATAGATATTTCTTGAAGATAAAATAGTTCCGCCCAGCTCATCGCGTCTAGTTGCCTGTAAATCCATAGGGTAACTGCCATAAGCTATTTTGTTTTTAAAATCTACATTGGTAAAGACATCTTCACCGGTCAAGGTATATTCCCCAACAATGCGTACACCTTCACGGATGTAAAGTTCATCTGCACATTTATATAAAAAGGCCTTTTCAAATCCTACGGCATGGGTATTTAAAAAATTAACGATATAGGGAAGTTCTTCGATAGCTTTAAAATAATTTTCTCTGATATTTACTTCATCCAGAGAGTTTGTATTAAATATTTGGAAAGCATTGATAACCACAGAGCCATCATCTTGTAAAGACATATTGAGTCTTCTTAACTGAAATTGATTGGATGTAGGGACATAATCCAGCATATTAGCATATCCCCATGCCACCTTATCATTGGCTCCGGTGTATATAGAATTATCAGAATTAAGATAAGACTTTACTTTTTGCCAATCCACACCCTGTACAGAAAAGACGAGGGTTGCAGCAGCATATTCATCCTGCATGCCTAGCTCTTCACGGCCGACTTTATAGGAGGCGCCAGCTTGCCTTGCAAACTTGGCATCAATACTTGCATCGATCAATACATTGCCCTGAACTGTGAAAGGAACACCGTTTTTTTGATAGGACAGGCCTACTACCTGATTATCCTGTTTGAGAGGTGTAATGTTAGAGGCACCAAGTATCGTAGTGACGTTCTCATTTTGAAGTAACTGAGTAAAATAATTTTTTGCTTTAGGAATATCGATATTGGCACTGACAGCAGTGTTGTTATAAAATTCTTTGAAAAATCCTTCATTAACTGTCTGAAAACCACCGGAAGCAATATAGTTCATATCCAGCATGCTCAGCATACCAGAAGTATAAAGGCCGCCTACATCATTTCTGGTATCGATAAGCAGGACACGAGAGTTGTTTCGGGCACTGCTTACAGCTGCACTGATGCCTTCAGGGTCACTGCCGATAACAATGACGTCATAATCTGAGGAGGGCTCGGCATAAACAGGCACGGTAATCAGAGAAAAGAGGATAAGGCATAAAAAAAGTACTTTTAAATTTAAGCGTCGCATAGTATAATCTCCATATAAAAAATATTTTGTAGCTTTTAATAGTATAGTAACATAAATAAGCCAAGAACATCAATGTGCTTTGTGCTTATTTAAAAATATAATTCATTTTGCATAGTAAAAGCTCTAAAAACGACATTAAAAAGGAACATATTACACCTTGTGATTTTTTGAAATGTGTAGTATGATTTAATGTGGTAATGTAAGCGGATAGTAATATTTTCACTTATAAATTATAAATAGATTGTAGAGGTAACGATTATAGAAAGCATATTATTTAATCAATTAGAAATCACAGAGGAAATTAAAAAAGCAGTTATTGATATGGGTTTTGAAGAAACAACACCTATTCAAACAAAAGCTATACCAGCTATTCTGGAAGGAAAAGATGTTATAGCACAAGCGCCTACAGGAACGGGTAAAACGTGTGCGTTTGGTATACCTGCAATAGAGTCTATCAATACAACAAGTGATAAAGTACAAGTACTTATCCTTTGTCCGACTCGTGAGCTTGTTATCCAAACTTCAGAAGAATTAAAAGCTTTGTGTAAATACAAAGACAACGTGCGTACGCTTCCGATATATGGCGGACAACAAATAGACAGACAGATTTTAGCGCTTAAAAAAAGGCCACAAATTATTATTGGAACACCAGGCAGGGTTATGGACCACCTAAGACGTAAAACCCTTAAGTTTGAAAACCTTAACATGGTTGTACTGGATGAAGCTGATGAAATGCTTAATATGGGCTTCCGTGAAGATATAGATATTATCTTAGAAAGTGTTCCAGGAGACAGACAATTCGTACTTTTTTCTGCTACTTTACCTAAAGCCATTATGGATATTGCAAACAAGTACCAAACTGATTCTGTAAAGATTAATGTTGTACACAAGGTATTGACAGTTCCAACAGTAGAGCAGTTTTATCTTGAAACAAGAGAAAGCGGTAAAGTTGAAATTTTATCAAGACTGATAGATGCTAACAATTTTAAACTTTCTGTAGTATTTTGTAATACCAAAAAAAGAGTAGATGATCTGTGTAAAGATCTTCAAGCCAGAGGGTATAGCGCAGAGGCCCTCCATGGCGATATGAAACAGCTTCAAAGAGATAGTGTTATGGGACGTTTCAGAAGTGGACTCATTGATATTCTTATTGCCACAGACGTAGCGGCAAGAGGAATTGACGTAGATGACATTGATGCAGTATTTAACTACGATGTGCCTAGTGATGAAGAATACTATGTGCATAGAATAGGAAGAACAGGCAGAGCAAAAAGAGAAGGGGTATCTTATACTTTTGCTGCAGGCAGAGAGCTTAGCAAGCTAAGAGATATTCAAAAATATACTAAATCAAAAATCAAACTTATCAAACCACCAACGATAGAAGATATCAAAGAAAACAAGTTATCAGGCATATTAGATGACGTTAAACAAGTGCTTAATCAAGGGAATTTAGCTAAATATGTTAAATATATTGAGCAGATGTTAGATGAACTCGGAGATGTTAATCAAGATACTTATGCAACTTCATTAGAACTGGCAGCGGCTTTCCTTAAGATGACCATGAAAAAGACAGTAATGGGTGCTTCAACTGAAGTAAGAACTGAGGAATTAAGCAGCGGAGCAGATGCTTACGAAGGAGATGTAGTAAGACTATTTATCAACGTAGGTAAAAAAGATAACTTACAGATCAATGATCTTGTTAAATTTGTTGCAACAAACACAGCGATACAAGGTAAATCAATAGGTAAAGTAGATATGTTAGATAAATTTTCTTTCTTTGAAATACCAAAAGCTTATTTAGCAGATGCTATGGCAAATCTTATTGATAAAGTTTTAAAAGGCAGAAAAGTTAATATCGAAGTAGCTAACAGAAAACAAGGCGGAAAAAGTAGTCAATCAGGCTATCAAGATACTAAAAGACGTACTAGCAGCAGAAACTAATCTTAGAAAAAAGATTGGCTAGTAAACTCCAGACGAAAGAAGACATAGACTTATAAGCATCTATGTCTTTTATTTTGTCTAAAAATATAGGAGAATGCGCTTATTTAGGCAGCTGTGAGCGCTTAGCTGCTACTCTGTCCCAAATGGTGAATTCAAAAGAGCAGCCATCAGTAGTTAATGTATTGCCTTTTGAACGGGAAGTGAGCGCAAAATCATTTTTATATTCAGGAAAGGAAGTGTCACCTTGGATCACCTTGTCTACCTCTGTGATATAGAGGCGGTCTGCAAAGGGAAGGAAGAGGGTGTAGATTTCTCCGCCGCCTATAATGTAGGTTTCATCTTGGGTGTGACATAGATTAAGGGCTTCTTCAAAAGTATGACAGATAACAACGTCATCAGCTTTAAAAGTTAAGTCTCTTGTTAATACCACATTGGTTCTGTCTGGAAGAGGTCTTCCGATACTTTCATAGGTTTTTCTTCCCATCAGAATGGTATGATGTTTGGTTTTTTCTTTAAAGTATTTTAAATCCTCAGGGATATGCCAAGGGAGTTTATTATCTATACCAATCTGGTTATTTTTGCTTGTAGCTACGATGAGATGAATCATGGTGTATACCTCTTTCTTTATAAACTAGAGTACCTATACAGCTACAGGAGCCTTAATAGGAGGATGTGGGTCATAGCCCATAAGTTCAATATCTGTAACGTCAAAATCAAACACACTTTTGACAGAAGTGTTTAACTTCAGAGTAGGCAGGGGTCTTGGTTCCCTTGTCATCTGCAGGTTGATTTGATCTATATGATTGGAATAGATGTGTACATCTGCACCGGTATAGATTAGATCTCCTACTTCCAGGCCGCATTCATGGGCAATAAGATGGGTAAGCAGTGCATAAGAAGCAATATTAAAGGGAAGGCCTAAGAAAACATCATTTGAGCGCATGTTAAACATACAGCTGAGTTTGCCCTCTAATACATAAAATTGAAAACAAAAATGGCAAGGTGGAAGCTGCATAAGACCTTCGTATACAGAGTCTACAGCCCAGGCATTGACAAGGAGCCTTCTAGAAGAGGGATTCTGTTTGATTTCATTAATAACCCAGGCGATTTGATCATAAGTCTTGCCATTAGCACCTTCCCAGCTGCGCCATTGTTTGCCATAAACGTTGCCAAGATCTCCATACTTTTTTGCAAACTCATTATCAGAAAGTACTTTTTCCTGATAAATCCCCATCTGTTCTTGATACAGAGCATTAAAAGCTTCATCCTGTGTACAGCGCAGACCAAAGTCTGTCATATCTGGGCCTGTATAATCCTCTGATTTAATCCATTTTTCAAAACCCCATTCATCCCAGATGTGGTTGTTATTTTGGAGAAGATAACGCAAATTAGTATCTCCTTTTAAGAACCATAAAAGTTCACTGACAATCAGACGAAAGGGGACACGCTTAGTAGTGAGAAGTGGAAAACCCTTGGATAAATCAAAACGCAACTGATAACCAAAAATACTAAGGGTACCTGTTCCTGTTCTATCTTCTTTAAAAACACCGTTTTCTAGTATATAATGACACATCTTTAAATATTCTTTATCTGTTTGATTCACGGGTGTGACCTCCTAGTTTTTGAGTAATCCATTTCATTGCAAGCTGTACCTCCGGGTCCCAATAGTTAAAATCATGATAGCCAGGCCCCTCGTGATAAACGACATTATAATCAAGGGTATCCAAATGTTTCTTAAAAGCTTTGTTATCTTCGTATAAGAAGTCTTCCGTGCCACAGCACATGTAGAGCTCAGGTTTGACAGGAGACATATTTGTTTCGGATGCCAGAGAGAATAGGTTATGAGGACTTTCTAAAAGCGCATGGGTATTGCCAAACACAAGGTGGGCATCATAAGACAAATCCATGACAGGTGAATGCTTAGCAAGACTTGTGACATCTAAGGCGCCGGAAAGGCTAAAAGCGCCTTTGAATTTATCGGGATTATTTAAAGCAATCTTAAATGCCCCGTATCCTCCCATAGAAAGACCACCTATAAAGCGTTTTTGAGGATCTTGAGATAAGGGGAAAAACTTCTCAGCGATAGCTATGAGCTCTTTGCTGATATACGTATAATAAGGTGATCCATGAACCATATCGGTATAAAAACTCCTGCCGGCAAAGGGCATAACAACAGCAATGCCTTCTGTAGAAGCATAGCGGTCGATAGCACATTTTCTGGACCAAATGGTATGGTCATCACCTAAACCATGCAATAAATATAAAACGGGAAAGCCGTCTTTTGGAATAGAGTAGCCGCCTTTTTTGTTAGGGATATCTTGAGGCAGACAGACAGTGATACTTGTCGTAAAGCCAAGTACCTCGGAATAATAACTGCATTGTATAAAAGCCATATAAACCGCTCCTTTTGTAGACTGTATAGTCACTTTAGTATAGCCTAAATCACCTAAAATGTACAAGCCATTTGGCAATCAATTGATCACTTTAAACTATAAAAACATATACAAATTGCCTTGCTTTTTTCACATACTTATGATACTCTAAGAGAGTAAGTTAAAATATTGAAACAAAAACGATAGGTAGGCCTCTTGTAACAAAAACATGGCAAGACCGAAAAACGTTTTGCGTAACAGTGTTTTAGCAATAAAGATTTTTTTAAGGAGGCCTAGTTAATATGACAGGTAAAGTTAAATGGTTTAACGCAGAAAAAGGTTTTGGATTTATTGAAAGAGAAGGCGGAGATGATGTATTCGTACATTTCACAGCTATCCAAGGCGAAGGTTTCAAAACTTTAGAAGAAGGTCAAGAAGTTAACTTCGATATCGTTGATGGTAACAGAGGACCA
>JARBTY010000134.1 GCA_029239935.1 Clostridia bacterium
ATATCTCCTTCATTTTTTACAATAAATGCAATCCCTTTAGCTGCATCCATAATACTGCCGCCGCCAAGACCAACCACTACATCACAGCCACTTTCAATGGCAAGTTTTGCACCTTCTTCTGCGGTGGTCGTCAAAGGGTTTTGAGCTACTTTGTCAAAAACAACATATTCCACTTGGGCTTTTTCTAAAAGTTTTAGGGATTTATCAAGTAATCCCGTCTTCTTTGTACTGTTCATTCCTGTCACGACCAAAGCTTTTTTGCCATATTTAGCCGTTTCTTCACCTAATAATTCAATCTTGCCATTTCCAAAAATCAAATTTACGGGTAGATAATAATTAAAATTCATCTGCTTCTCCCCTTCTTATACTGTTTTAAATCATACTGACAAATCATTTACACTTTACAACTCAGATAGGTTAGTAGGTTCGCCATTGAGCCCCCGCCCTTGACTACAACTTTTCAATAAAAAAATATATAGAGAAACAATATATAAGCCTACGTTATTCGTCAACCCAAAGTTGTTTCTCTCAATGATTTCACACCATAGCGTCCTGAGAATAAATTAAATTTTAAAGTGTGAAATCTATACTAATAGCGTGATTATAAACTTTATACTTGATATAAAGTCAATAGCAATCCTTAAAATTTTTAATTCTTTATAGCCCTTCGAAGCTCTCCACATCAATTCCGCGATGCTCGACAGGCGTAGAAAATACAATTTGCGTACTGGTTCTGCCAAACTTTTGCAGCTGTCCAATAAATGTATCCAGCTCCATCGTACTTGGAAAAACCACTTTCATCAGCATAGAATACACCCCTGTCACACAATTACATTCAAGGACATACGGACACGCTCTCACAAAAGGATAAAACTCCCCTTTTTGCACCGGTTCCATCTCCAAATTAATAAAAGCCATAATATGAAAGCCTAACTTTAAACGGCATACTTGTGCCTGATATCCAGTCAGTATCCCTTCTCTCTCCAGACGTTCTATACGCGCCGAAACTGCTGGTGAGGATAAAAACACTTTTTCCGCCAGTACCTTCAAAGGTGTTCTGGCATTTTGCTGTAAAATACCTACTATTTGTTTATCAACATGATCCATAATACGCCTCTTTCTCCCTATGATTCATCCATTTTCATCCAAATTATTATATATTCTTCACATTATATAGTTAACCCGTTAGTCATGTAAAGTAGTTTAAACAAGATATATTGTTGAGTCTGACGTACTTAATTAAATAAACCTATTTTGAAATCTAAGATATTTAGTAAAGTCATTGCTGCCAATTTAGATAGATTCTTCGTAACTCACTTAAATGTATTTACTCTCCAATAAAAACATGATATCTTTACCCAATGCAACGAACATCACAAAATGAAAGAAGGTCTTCACTCATGTCTGTCAGAATCGAATTTGACTCTATAGGAAGTATGGCTGTTCCATCCGAAGCCTATTATGGTATACAATCTTTACGCGCAAAGTGTAATTTCAACATCACAGGTAAAATGCTTCATCCTGTTTTTATCCAAAGTATAGCAAAGATAAAGAAGGCTGCCGCTATTACCAATTGCAGCGCCCAGCTCCTAGATCCCATTCTAAAAGATGCCATCGTCACTGCCTGTGATGAGATAATCCTTGGAAAATTTCATGACCAATTTATCGTAGATGCTATCCAAGGTGGTGCAGGTACCTCCGCCAATATGAATGCCAATGAAGTCATTGCCAACCGCACTATTGAATTATTAGGGGGCACTAAAGGAGATTATACCCTTGTCCATCCTAATGACCATGTCAATATGGCCCAGTCCACTAACGACGTGATTCCTTCAGCTGGTAAAATAACTATTCTTATGCTATTACCTCTAGCAAGACATGAACTCAAAAGGCTCTATCACGCACTACTCGAAAAATCTATAGCTTTTGATGCCATTCTCAAGATGGGCCGCACCCAGCTGCAAGATGCTGTGCCTATGCGTTTAGGCCAGTCCTTTCATGCTTATGCATCAGCTATTTATAGGGATATTAAAAGATTAACTGCCGTAGAACAAAGTATGCTCACCTTAAATATGGGGGGAACGGCTATTGGCAGTGCTATCAACGTAAACGCTATTTACTTTAATCATATTACAGAAGTCATCAGTGAAGTTTGCGGTACGCCATTTCTTCAAGCAGAAGATTTATTTGATGCCACTCAAAATTTAGATGGGTTTGTAGAAGTCTCCGGTGCCCTAAAGACCTGTGCGGTTAATTTATCAAAAATTTGTAATGATCTAAGACTCCTATCCAGTGGACCTAAAACAGGTTTTGGAGAAATTAACCTTCCAGCCAAACAAAACGGTTCCTCCATCATGCCCGGCAAAGTTAATCCAATTATTCCTGAAGTCGTTTCCCAAGTAGCTTTTCAGATTATCGGCAATGATATGACCATTACCATGGCAGCTGAAGCTGGACAGTTGGAACTAAATGCATTTGAACCGGTGCTGTTCTATAATTTGTTTGAGTCTATCGACACCTTAAAAAGCACAGTCGCTACTTTAGTTGATAACTGCATTCTAGATATTACCGCAAATAAAGAGTACTGCGAAGAACTGGTGCATAGGAGTGTGGGTATTACAACCGCTTTATGCCCTTATATCGGTTACCAAAAAGCAGCTGATGTTGCAAAAACATCCTTAAAAACAGGTGTTTCTATAAAGGAACTCATCCTTTCCGAAAATCTTTTAAACAAGACTCAGCTTGAGCATATCCTGAACCCTTATGCCATGACCCAGTCTCCACACTATGAGAACCCTAAAACATTTGTTATATAGGTTTTAAAATAAAAAAACTCATCCCATGATGATTTATGAGATGAGTTTTTATTTGATTATATAGCTGATTATTTTTTTCTAATCCAAACAGACATTTCCCCGTTTCCCCTATTTCCCCACATACTATAAGGAACTGCCACAATTTTTATAGGCCTATCACTATTAGTAGCCATTCTATAGAGTTCTCCTCCTGTAGCTGCCTCATCTTCACGATACCCCTCTGCTTTGAGAATAACTACTCCTCCCAATAAATCCTGCCGATACTCTTTTTCAAACTCACTCCCCAGTGCTATTGAAAGAGCAGATAGGTTGCTTCCATTATCCACCTCTTCAACGCAGTATACCAGCGGCCCCCTAGTAATGGCTATTTTACCGGCATTTTCTCTGACTTTAGGATGTGCTTGAATTAATTGTACTGGCATATCAAATTCAATCTCTACAACTTCTTGCTCTTCCCACTCTTTTCTAATAAGTAGATAGCCATTTTCTTTGTATAATGAACTGACATCCTCTCCATTAATAGAAATATGATAATGATTGCACCAATCAGGTATTCTCAGTGCAAGTGTAAAGATTTCTTTTATCTTTGTATTAACTTGTATCTTAACGCTGCCTTCCCATGGGTAGTGAGTGGTTTGAGTGATATTTACCTCTCCGTCTTTCAAATTGATATGAGCTTCTCCTCCAATGTATAAATGTGTATAAATCGTATGATCACTTACAGTATAGATATACTGACCAATTGAAGTGACTAATCTTGCTATATTAGGCGGACAACAAGCACACCCAAACCACTGTACCCTCTCAGCTTTTACATGGTCTAAGTCAAATCTCTTTTCTACAGCTTCTGGTAAAACTTCTAATGGGTTCACATAAAAATATCTCGTTCCATCCAAAGATATTCCGCTTAAAATGCCATTATATAATACTCTTTCCATATCGTCTGCATAGCTGCTATTTGTATTTAAATGGAGCATTCTATACATCCAAAATACAAATCCTATTCCTGCGCAAGTCTCTGTATACGCCGTATCATTAGGCAAATCATAATCAAAAGTAAATCTTTCCGCATGTCCTTGTGAACCCAATCCCCCTGTGATGTACATACGTTTTTGTCTAACATTATAATATAATTTTTCTAATGCATCCTCTAGTTCTTTCTCTCCTGTTTCTAAAGCAATATCTGCCATTGCAGTATATAAATACATAGCACGTACCGCATGACCATCCGCTTTTGTCTGCTCTCTTACAGGCTTATGGGCCTGGTGATAGTCTAGGAGCGACCACCTGGATTTGTTTAAATCACTCCCATAAGTTGATTCATTTTCTAGAAAGCAGGGTTGTTTACCTCTTTCATCAATGAAATAGTGTGCAAGTCTCAAATAACGTTTCTCCTCAGTAACATGATAGAGCCTTACAAGTGCTAACTCAATTTCTTCATGACCACAATAAACTTGCATTTTATTATTTTCTGGCCCCATTACTGAGTCTATATGATCGGCATATCGACACACAATATCTAGGAGGCTGTTTTTCCCTGTAGCATTGAAATGTGCTACTGCCGCTTCAATCAAATGCCCTGCACAATATAATTCATGACCAAATGAAAAATTAGTCCAACGCTTTTTGGGACATGCTACTGTATAATATGTATTTAAATAGCCATCTTTTTGCTGTGCTCTTCCAATAAGCTCAATAACCTCATCTATTTTACTTTCAAGGTCTTTATTTGGGTAATGCACCAAGCTATAACTTGCAGCTTCTATCCATTTTGCAACATCACTATCTTGAAAAAGCATTCCGTGGAAAGGTTGTTTAGATTCTCCTGCTGCAATACGGAAGTTTTCTATAGCATGACTGGGTTCTGCCCCTGCTATATTATCATTTAGCGCGTCCCACTGATAAGGTATGACTTTCTCAGCCATTAACTCAATGCGGTCTTTCCAAAAAGGACTAGTAATCATAATATCCTTAAAATCAATTGAGGTATGTTGCTTTACATCATTCATCTTTTCTCTCCTCTCGTCTTTATTAAAAGTTAGGTTTTATACCTCTAATAGCTTGTGTCTTTATCCTATTTAAAATATCTCTAAAATATCTCTGTCATTTTTTATAAATATAGGTATGCTATCTAATAGCACACTACATTCTATTTCTTTTCCACCTTCAAAACTCTCTTTGGTAAAAGCATTGGTCCATTTTGCTCCCTTTGGTAGATATACTTTTCTTGAGTTTACCGCCTCATATAAAATAGGAGCGACTAAAATATCCGGTCCAAACAGATATTGGTCTTCAATCTCCCACGCTTTTATATCCTCTGGAAAATCATAAAATAAAGGTCTCATAGGTGGTATCCCTTTTTCATGAGCTTTCTGCATTTGTTCTTTAACGTATAACTTGATTCCTTCACGTATGAACAAGAATCTTTTAAGTATTGGGTAAGCTTCTTCTCCATAACTCCAAACCTCATTCTCTGCCCCTGTTTCACACACCCCACCCCCTAATTTATCTGGTGTCAGCGGCGGCGTAATAGGTTCTCTAAAACCATGCAATCTCATAACTGGGCAAAATGTTGCATATTGGAACCATCTAATAAAACATTCTCTAAATTTTTTATCTTTAGGGTCCCCTCCGTGAAATCCTCCAATATCTGTAGTCCACCATGGAATACCTGCAATGCCCATGTTGAGTCCTGCTGCCAGTTGATTACGCATTGAGCGAAAACTTGAGTGGATATCTCCTGACCATACAAGCGCCCCATAGCGTTGACTGCCTGCCCAAGCACATCTTAATAAGTTGATGATATTTTCTTGCCCTTCTTTTTCCATTCCTTCATAAAGCATTTGAGCATACTTCGTTGGATAAATATTTCCTATCTGCACATTAGGTCCAAGGTAGTATCTATAATTATCAAAATCATACGCCTCATACTCTGGTTCTGCTTCATCTAGCCAAAAGGTTTTAATGCCTTTATTATAATAATTTTCTTTGATTTTACTCCAAACATAGCTTCTTGTATGCGGATTAGTTGCATCAATAATAGCACTATTCCCTTTGTATAAAAACTGAGGACGTATACCACGTTCTGTTCTAATCAACAGCCCTTTTTCAAGCATTTCCTGATAGTTTTCTGATCTTGCTTCAACTGTCGGCCAAATCGAGACCATCAGTTCTATACCCATTTCCTTAAGTTCTTTAATCATTCCCTCTACATCTGGCCAGTATTCTTTATCAAATTTCCAATCTCCTTGATTGGTCCAGTGAAAATAGTCAATAACAATAACAGAAAGCGGCAGTTCTCTTCGCTTATATTCCCTTGCCACATTCAAAAGTTCTTCCTGTGTACGGTAACGTAATTTACATTGCCAAAAACCCATGGCATAATCAGGCATCATAGGTACCTTACCGGTAGCCTTTGCATAAGCCTGCTCTATTTCATCCGGAGTGTCTCCAGCAGTAATCCAATAATCTAATTCTTTAGTAGCATATGCTTTCCACTGAGTGACATTATTTGAAAAATTAACTTCTCCTATAGCGGGGTTATTCCATAGAAATCCATAGCCTAAATTTGACATTAGAAAAGGTACACTTGCCTGTGAATTCCGTTGCGCAAGTTCTAATGTGCAGCCTTTTAAATTTAAAAACTCCTGTTGGTATTGTCCCATCCCATATAGCTTTTCATCTTTTTTAGATTCAAAACGCATAGTAAGGGTGTAGTCTCCTCCTAAAATAGGCTTAAATTCTCTAGCTGTAACCATAAGTGCACTACAGAACTCTGGGTTTAGATTTTCACCTATTGCCGCTTCTTCTTTAAAATCTTCTAGAATACGGGTACGCATATATTCTTCAAGAATCACTTCATTCTTCTGATTAAAAAATGTTATTTTACCGCTATTAGATACTATTGCTTTTATCTTTGCATTAGTTATAACTGCGTTAGATTCAGTCATTTGTATTTTGGGTACGATAGCGTCTGAATCTAATAGCGCCCAGTTTTGTGTCTCATTTAAGGACATATTTTTGGTAACTCTCACGCGCAGACTGCTTTCACCCCAAGCTTCTATACTTACTTTTTCGCTATCATATTCCCAGATTAATTTGTTATGTTCAACTCTAAACACCTTATTCACACCTTTCTCTTCTTAAATACCCTTTAACCTTTTACAGCTCCAGCTGTTAATCCACTGATGATATACTTTTGCATGAATACAAAGATGAGTATAACTGGAATAATCGTAACTACACCAAATGCGCAAATATAGCTCCATTTTGTGCCATATTGACCCATAAAATTAAAGATTCCAGCGGTAATCGGTCTTAAAGATTGTTTGCCAACAAAAGTAAGTCCATAGGCTAAGTCCCCCCAGGCGTATAAAAATGAAAACACCCCACAGACAGTAATCCCTGGAAAAGTCATTGGAATAAAAATCTTTATAAAGGTTTGAAATCTATTGCAGCCATCTATACGCGCCGCTTCATCAACTTCTTTAGGTACAGAGGCAAAATAAGACCGCAATATTAAAATTGAAAACGGAATACCAATCGTTGCGTCTGCTAAAATAGGGGCAACCAGAGTATTGATAACTTTCATATCCTTAAAAAGTATAAAGAGTGGTGCTAAAGCTACAGAAACAGGCAGCATTTGTGTGACTAAAAAACTAAGTACAATAAGCTTTTTACCTTTGAATTTGTACCTTGCGAGTCCATAAGAGGCTGGTACTGCCAGTACGATGGCAATAATCATTGTGGTTACTGAAATAATCGTACTATTTCTAAAAGCTTGAAACATATTAAAATCTCCACTTTTAAGCTGTGCCAAATAAGAGGCACTATTAATGACTTTAGGAAAGAGTGTAGGTGGGGATATGAAAATTTCTTTTTCAAATTTAAAAGAGGTTACCACTATCCAATACAGCGGAAAAAATAAAATAACCATGATGATGATTGCCGCCACACTCAACAGAAGATCTTTCTTTGATAGTTTAAATGGATTTCCTTTCATCACTATACCTCCTCCTCCGTATAAGTAAATTTTAAATGCATTAAACTTATAATAAACAAGATCATAAGTAATATATTCGCAACGGTTGCCCCTTTACTATAGTCAAAGAACTCAAACGATAATTTATAGGAATAGGTTGAAAGGACTTGTGTTGCATTAACTGGTCCGCCATTTGTCATAACATAAACTAAATCAAACACCTTAAAGGTATAAATAAAACCTAAAATAAGAACATTTTCTATAGCAGGTCTAAGCAGCGGCAATGTAATGAAAAAGAATCTTTGTACTCTTGTGGCTCCATCAATAGATGCACTTTCATATAATTCTTCAGAAATTGTAGTAAGCCCAGTAGTCAGCAATATCATATTGAACGGAATGCCAATCCATATATTTGCGAAAATCAACGCAAACATTGCTGTTCCTGGCTGTAGGAGCCAGTCAATCGGCTG
>JARBTY010000135.1 GCA_029239935.1 Clostridia bacterium
ATGCCGTATGCTGCTATCAATCCATCATACCCATCTTGCCTATCAAAAAACTCATGTTCTCCTCCGAAAACTAATTCACCAGCTACGGCTGTAAGGTCACTGGTTTTCTCTAAATTATATTTTTCTGCTGCTTCAGCTGTAACGCCCATTGCATACGTATTATTAAAACCTAGTGGTTCTAACCATTTGACACCAAATTGAGAATCAAACTCTGTCTTAACGATATTATAGACTTCATCGGCATCATTAATAACGTCCATTTCTAGCTGTGCTGTAAGACCTGTGCCTGTGTATTCTGGGTAGAGGTCAATGTCGCCGTTTTTGATGGCTTCAAAGTTTACAAAAGTTCCTCCCATATTAAGCTTTCTTTCTACTGTTATATCTGTATCATTTTCAATAAGCTGTGCCATGATCTCTGATAATACAATATTTTCACTAAAGTCTTTAGAGCCTATGACAATCTTATCAGACCCTGTGCAACCTGTTAACAAACTCCCAAGTATTCCTCCACTTAAAACTAACGCCGCTATTTTTTTAAATTTTCTCATCCTACCATTCCTTTCACGTTCTTATTTTTTTACTACAGATAATCTGTTTTCTATTTTAGTCATTCCAAAATCAATTAACAAAGCAAGTATAACTACAGGGATAGCCCCTGATAAAATAAGCTCAACATTATTGGATTGTATCCCTCTATAGATGGGATAACCTAATCCTCCTGCCCCTATAAGGACACCTATTACTGAGACCCCTATGGCTGTAACAACGGCAATCTTAATGCCTGAGAAAATCATTGGAAATGCCAAGGGCAGCTCCACTTTAAATAATCTTTGCCATCTAGACATACCCATGCCCACAGCTGCCTCTTTGATATGAGGCGATATGCCTTTGATACCTGTATAGGTATTACGAATAATAGGCAACAGTGAATACAATACAAGCCCAGCTATAAGTGTCGTATTTCCTAAACCAAATATCAACATAAGCATCGCTAAAAGTGCAAGCGATGGGATGGTCTGAATAATGTCTGCCAGTGTCAAAATAACAGTATCTACATATTTAACCCAATAAGCAATAACACCCAGCATAATACCCATAACAGCTGACAACAGGCAGGCTATTAAAACAATATATAAATGCTCAACCGTATAATTGAAAATACTCATCATATTCCTCACCCCCTTACTTTCAGGCCACGAGGTGTAACCAGTTTTTGTATGCCGGTAATAATGGCACCTATTACAACTGCCATAAGCGCTGCCGGAATAGCTCCAGCTAGAATATAGTAATCATTTGTCGTCGCAAGTCCTGTCCATATGAGGTCGCCAAGTCCTCCCGCACCTATAAGGGCTGCTAGGGTTGCCCAGCTGATAATATAGACAGTAGATATTTTGATACCACTTATGATAGCTGGCAGTGCTATGGGTATTTCTACTTTAAAAAGAATCTGTAGGGTGGTCATACCAATGCCCCTGGCAGCTTCCTTGTAATGTTTGTCTACCTCTGTAATCCCAACATACGTATTAGTTAGTATTGGGAGAATAGCATACAGTGACAAAACAACAATAGCAGGAAGCTTTCCTATGCCAAATAGCATCAACGCAAAACCCAGCATAACAAGACCTGGTATTGTCTGGATGATACCAGCAAATCCCAGTACCCCTTTTGCCGCTTTTTGATATCTCGACAATATAACCCCTATCGGGATTGCGATTAATGCACCTATGGAAACAGCTGTCACAACAAGCTGTATATGCACACTCAATGATGCTGTGATCATGTCTTGATTTTTTGTTAAAAACTCTATGAATTCATACATTCAAGATCACCCCACAATGCATCAGCTAACGCTTTTACCATGCTGGTTTTATTAATAATTCCTATTACCTTGTCATCATCTGCAACAACGACTAAATAATCTCGTTTTGTTTCAATCAACATATCAAATGCCTCTTTAGCACCCATATCCTTATGAATAAGCTGTGCTTCTTTATTGAGCATAGTTCCTATAGGAACGCCTACTTTTCCATGATTTTTCAAGTCCTCAATGGTGATAATGCCTTTAAATGTATTCTCCTTATCGGTTACGATAATGGAATTAACTTTTTTGCGTTTCATGATTTCTAGGCATTCTAAGGTTTGCTTGTTCTCTGTGGTCTTAACGACGTTGACATTCATGAAATCTTCGGCCTTTAAATCTTGACTATTATTTTGTGTCATATGCTTGCCCATGAATTCTCTGATGATATCACCCGCTGGATTTCTTAGCATTTCTTCTGGGGAAGCCTTCTGAAGGATTTTTCCTTTGTCCATAAAGATGATGGTGTCCGCCATCTTTAAAGCTTCCTCCATATCATGGGTAACAAAAATAATGGTTTTATTCAGCTTTTGCTGAAGTGTCTTTACCTCATCCTGAAGGGCATCTCTTGTGAGCGGATCAAGGGCTCCAAAAGGTTCATCCATCAGCACAATCGGTGGTTGTGCAGCCAAGGCTCTCAGTACCCCTACTCTTTGCTGCTGCCCGCCACTTAGCTCTGTTGGGTATTTTTTAGCATAATCTTCATAGGGCATACTTACCAGTTCCAGAAGCTCTTTTGTACGCTCTAAGCATTTTTCTTTGTCCCATTTAAGTAATTTAGGGACTATACAGATATTTTCTTCAACTGTCATATTGGGGAAAAGTCCTATCTGCTGAATAACATATCCTATTTTCCTTCTTAAGGTAACAGTATCTACATCTGAAATGTTCGTTCCATCAATATTAATCGAGCCACCATCTGGTTCGATCAGTTTATTGATCATTTTTAATGTAGTTGTTTTTCCACATCCACTTGGGCCAATAAGCACTATAAATTCTCCTTCATTTACTTCAAAGCTAAGGTTATCAATGATTTTTGTTTTGCCAAAGCTTTTACTTATCCCATTAAATCGAATCATTCTTTCACTTCCTTACTCTTTATTTTTTCGACCTCATCCGACAACTTCAAATTTTATATATGGTTGTCAGTTCACATTCACATTATAATAGAAATTTTGTATCTTGTCAAACTTCACTAAATAAAGCGACTTACTTTTATGAAGTTTTTAGGTGCCTTACTCACTATTTTGCAATAAAAAACAGCAGGTTCTAGCTGCCTGCTATGAACCTGCTGTTTTATTCAATTTCTCTCGTATACTAGCCTAAATACCTGTATTTTAAAGTGTTCTATCTATCACTCTATACTCTGTTCAATTGGCTGATTCACAAACTCTTCTACCCTTTGATAAGTCCCATTGTCCCCAATAACGATAATGATATCTCCTGTTTTAAAAACAGCATAAGGGCCGGGCGATAAAATCATCTGATCTTCTCTTTTAATCGCCACTATTGTAGCCCCTGTGTTTTGCCAAAATTTTGTATCCACAATAGCTTTGTCTGCAATGGCTGATTCTTTATTAATATTAATTTCATATTGGGCGATAGGATCAATATGTCTTGCCTTTTCATTAAGATTAAACATTTGGTCTATAATATCTAAAATACGGTCGTTTGCTTTGTCTCTTTCTTTGATTAAATCCTTTAGTTCTTGCTTAAGCTGACGGTAACTTTTGTTCCTATCAAATTTTTCGATGTATTTGTTAGCATTTTCTTTAGATAAAATCGTTGCGCCGCTATTGGGCTGTACCGATACAATGTTCATATCTGCAAGCAGTCTAAACGATCTGCGGATCGTTTCAGGAGACACCCCATACTCTGAAGACATCAGTGATCGTCCAGATATTTTGGTATTTTCTTTTAAATCTCCCTTAGAAATTCTAGAGGCTATGTCAAATGCAATCTGTGCATAAACAGGCGGTGTTACAGAGTGGTTCATATCAAGTGCCTCCTTGTATAATCAATAAACTGTTGTTATTATATCTACTTCTTATCAAAAAGTCAACGTGGTATAATAAGGGATAAAATAATAAATGAACTAGAGGTGAATATTATAAATACTACTATTATTATGACTCTATTTGTTGCTATCATGGGCGCTCTCATCGCTTCCAAACTAAAAATTCCTGCCGGAAACATGATTGGTGCTATGTTTTTTGTCGCACTGCTTAATATTATAACTGGCCTAGCTGCAATGCCTGCTGAGGCAAAAACCTTTACACAAATTATAGCAGGTCTATTCATTGGCAGTAGTATTACCCGCAAGGATGTGCTTGCTCTGCGTTCAATGATTAAACCTGCTATACTCACTGTTTTTCTTATGTTATGCTTCAGTCTGAGTATGGGTTTTGTTATTTATAAAATAACGCCCTACGATCTAGTGACTGCTATGCTAGCTTCTGCTCCTGGAGGCATTGTGGATATGGCGCTGATAGGTTATGATATGGGCGCTGATACCTCCGTTGTTTCTATGCTCCAGTTGGTTAGGCTTTTGTCTGTGATGGGTTTGTTTCCTACGCTTATTAATTATCTGGTCAAATTAATCAAACCCACCAAAAATCCAGAAGTTGGTTCTGATACTTCTGGTTGTATCAAAAGCAGTGCCTCGGTGCCCTCTGATTCCTTAAGTAAACTAAAAGCTATCCTAAGAACAGCTTTAGTGAGTTTGGTCTGTGGTCTTATGGGAAGTTTCTTTAAGATTCCCGCAGGAGCTATTGTCTTTTCAATGATTGGGGTGGCGGCTCAAAATATATTTTGGGGTAATGTTTGTATGCCTTCCCCTGTGAGAAGTTTTGCACAGGTATGTGCTGGGACGCTTATTGGGGTGAACGTTACGTTTGCCTCTATCCTTCATCTACGGTCTGCCATTATTCCCGCTATTATCTTAATCATCGGTTTTGCTGTTATGACCCTGTTAACCAGTATGATTCTTTATAAAAACAGCAGCTTGGATAGGATGACTTGTTTTTTTGCCTGCGTCCCTGGGGGTGCAACCGATATATGTCTCCTAGCCGGAGACTTTGGGGCAGATACTGCAAAAATCATTGTCATACAACTCCTTAGACTTGTATGTGTGATTGCTTTTTACCCTATGATTATCAGCCTGATTCACTATCTTTCATAGATACCAATTTTTTGATTTTAATTCTCTTTGTAAGTAATATCAATATCGATACTATTTTCTTTATCAAATTCTAGTGGTATACACACTACAACTGATTTACTTAGGCTAAATTGCATATTATCTCCTGTTAAAACAGTTGGCGGTGTTATATCTACTGCTATACTATTTTTATAAAATATACTAGCTGCATTTCCTAAAATCATATTGCATAACTCAGCTATTGCACTCTTGGATATTTCATCCAGTTCTACAACTGACATACCACCCATCATAATGGATGCTATCTTACATGCTAATGCTTTTTTAAAGGATATAATAACGTTACCTAGTATGGCTCCTGTCAAACCAATCAGAACAACAACACTCTCCCCTTTATAGGCTGTATCTTTAATATAAATTTTACCAAGCTTTGGCGTAAGTCCAGTAGTTTCCTGAATAACATTTTGACTTGCTTGCATAAATGGATTGATATATTCGATTTTCATCTGCGCTCTCCTTTCATTTGTTTTCTAAGATTGATAATACCCCCCTAGGAATATCTGTTAAATTTAATTGTTTTTCGACTGCGCCTATATTAAAAGCAACCTTTGGCATACCGTATACAATACAAGATCTTTCGTTTTGACCAATAGTCCTGGCCTCTTTACATCTCATAGCAAGTAATCCACTTGCACCATCATAACCCATTCCGGTTAAAATAATTCCAATAGCATTGCTTCCAGCTTCATTTGCAACAGATTGAAAAAGAACATCTACTGAGGGACAATGACCGCTAACCTTTTCCCCCTTGAATACCTCAACCTTATATATGTTTCCAACTCTTTTAAGCCGCATGTGTTGGTCCCCAGGTGCAATCAGCACTTTACCCTTCTCTACAATATCCCCGTTTCGTGCTTCTTTCACTTCTAGGTGTAGCTGGTTATCAAGTCTTTCTGCAAACATCCTTGAAAATTCTGGTGGAATATGCTGTGTAATCAAAATACCTGGCATATTAGAGGGAAATGCTTTTAGTAAACTTGAGATGGCTTCTATCCCTCCCGTAGAGGCTCCTATTGCAATTATTTTTTCACTGAAATCTTCTGTATTTACAACTATTTTTCTTGTATTTATCATGATCGGTCGCGAAATTTTTGCTCGATTAGCTATTTTCACTTTTTTTATCAGATCACTTATAAACTTTTCTTGGTCTCTTACGGATGTTCCATCAGGTTTAGCTGCAAAATCTACTGCTCCCGCATTTATTGCATCAAATACGGATTTATTCATAGCGCTTACAACAATGATTGGCAAGGTATATTGTGGCAGTAATTGCTTGATGAATTCAATTCCATTCATTTTTGGCATTTCTACATCACATATCATTACATCGGGCTCAAATTTAATAACTTTATCTCTTGCATCAAACGGATCTACTGCTTTAGCTACTACTTCTATTGCTGCATCTGTGGAAATACCTCTAGATACTGCCTCCCTAAACACTAAACTATCATCTACTACTAAAACTCTAATCTTTTTACTTATTCTCATATTATCGACTCTCTCATTTAACATATCTTCTCATTCCTTTCTATAAACGGAAGGTCTGATATATTTAAACCCAGTATTCTCCCTATTTAATGATTCAGCATGTCCAATAAACAGGTAACCACCGTGTATGCCTCTTCACCTGCCAGATCTATATCATTTTAGTATTTACCAAACTCTTTGTCACTTAATGTAATTTGCTTAGATTTAATGACTTTATTTTGATACGGTTCTTTGCTGTAAACTGTTTTTTTCTTTTCTCCTATGCTGCTAAACATCGGATTGCCTTCACTTTCTATATCCTCGAAACCTCTGTACCTATTATACTTTTCGAATTTTTTTAATTCAAATTTTGATACCTGCCTCTGTAGTACTTCTGCCTGACTTGCTAACTCTTCACTGGCTGCTGCACTTTCCTCCGAAGTAGCTGAGTTTGTTTGAATTACCTCTGATACTTGTATAATACCTTGATTAACCTGAGAAATACCTGCCGCTTGTTCATTGGAAGCTGCCGCGATATCTCCAACAAGCTTTGCTACCTTCGCAACACCTTCAACAATTTCACCTAAGTCTGCTGCTGTCTGGTTTGCAATCTTTGTACCCGCTTCTACCTTTTTGATAGAACCTTCAATCATTGCCGTGGTTTCCTTAGCGGCGTTTGCAGATCTTGCTGCAAGATTTCTTACCTCTTCTGCTACCACAGCAAAACCTTTTCCATGCTGACCTGCTCTTGCTGCTTCAACTGCTGCATTAAGTGCAAGAATATTGGTCTGAAACGCAATTTCATCTATAACTTTAATAATTTTGGATATATTACTAGAAGAATCGTTAATTTCATCCATTGCTAGGAGCATTTCCTTCATTTGTTTGTTGCCTTGTGCTGCACTTAATTTTGCTGTCTCTGCCAATCTATTAACTTGATTTGCATTTTCCGCATTTGTATTGGTCTGTGAAGCAATTTCTTCAAGAGAAGCTGTCAGTTCTTCCACAGAGCTTGCCTGTTCTGTCGCACCCTGTGAAAGCGATATACTAGAATCTGAAAGCTGTTTAGCCCCTGATGCAACTTGCTCAGATGCTGAACTGATATTGTTCATTACTTCATTTAGATTATCAACCATCCTATTAAAAGCTCCTGCAAGAATTCCAATCTCATCTTTTGTATCATTATCAATCTCTGTATTTAGATTACCATCTGCTATTTGCTCTGCAGTTACAACCAATTTTATTAGAGGTTTACTGATCATACGAGATATGAAGAATCCAAGTAATCCCGCAATAATCATTGCAATAATACTGATACTTATCATTGTGAAAACCGCTCTCTCCCCACTGACTGTATATTGTTCTGATAATTCTCTGCCACTTGTATTTTTTAAAGCAAATAAGTTGTCAACAAGGCTATTAATTTCATCTGTTAATGCCTGCCCCTCACTTGCAAGGACTTCAAATGCCTCATCCTCTCTATTGGCATAAGCCAAACTAATAGCCTTCTGCTGTATAGGTCCCATTTTTTCTATTAAGCTTTTTAGTTGTAACACATTTTTTCTGGCTTCTTCTGTTTGTAAGGATTGTTCAAACCGAGTTAACGCCTCTTGTATCTGTTTACCATATCCATCAATCTTAGCCTCATAATTATTCCTATTTGCTACTTCTTTA
>JARBTY010000136.1 GCA_029239935.1 Clostridia bacterium
AACAAATAATTTGAGCACAAGTCCTAAAATACTGAATCCAAAAGTACCAGTTGCATCTGCCATCAAGGCAAAAACACCAATAGGTGCTATGTACATAATCTTTAAGATGACAAAAACCAACGCATCACCTAATGCATCTAAGGCATTCGTAAGATACACTCTCTTGTCTTCTTTTACTGATGATATGCCAAACCCAAGGAATAAACTAAAGAATAAGATTTGAAGGATATTACCATCTACTAATGCTTGAATTGGATTTGCAGGAACTATTCCCTTTAAAGTTTCCCAGAATCCTGGCAAACTTCCTTGGTCTGCATATTCATTAGAAAACATTGAATTAATAGAGTCTATCGGAATACCTGCTCCTGGTTTAAAGATTTCTCCAGCTATAAGTCCTAAGATAACTGCAATAACTGTTGTCCCTAGATAATATGCAAAGGTAGTAACCCCTATCTTTCCTGCTGATTTACCATTTCCAATGGATGCTGCCCCGCCGATTATTGAAACAGCTACTAACGGAATAACTACCATTTTAATGAGTTGAACAAATAAATCTCCCAGCGGTCTAAATACTTCCGCTCTCTCTCCCATAATCACACCTGCAAGAATACCCAAAAACATTGCCACAATAATAAGCACTCCTAAATTTTTAACGAACCACTTGCCACTTTTCACTACAAATTCCCCCTTTATTTAATATCTGAATTTAGTATACGTGAAAAACCCATTAATTTCAATATTCTTTCTTAAATCCGCCTTATAAATCATAACCTTACCTCATTATTTATAATAGCCTGTGTATATTAACATCATCTTTAACACAAACTACATCAAATCGTTACATATTCTGAACTTTTTTGTCCTATACTAAAACCCTAAAGAAGCTAATGCTTTCTTTTTCATAAAACTTCCTTTAACAAAAGGCTGCTCTCTCTGGCAGCCTTTTATTCTATATTGACTTTCTATACGCTATACTTTATCATGTTGAACTAATCAATACGCATTAGGAGGTGTACCGATGGCAAATAAAGATATAAAAATTGTTGTAACCGGTGACATTTGTATAAATTCACTTCAATGGACAACTTATCCTCAAAATAGTGAAGGCTTTAACTGGCAAACTCATTTAAATGTTCATACGATATTAAGACCCGGCGAATCCTTACTTCTTTCAGAACTTGTTGCTTTATCTACAGGCGCCTTCGTTCTGGCTCCCAAAGCTCAGGATATGATGCAGACCCTCTCTCCAGAATTTCTTCGTTCCACCGTAGAGCTTAATCGTTTTTGCAAATATTCAGATGATAAAAATAAAGAAAAAGTCTATAGAGTAAGCCGATTTTTAGGCTTTACCGGTCCCTCTGCCACTGCCCCCAAGCTGCTTCCTGTCATCCATGATGACCCTGATGCTGATATCGTTATCATTGATGATGAAAATAACGGTTTTAATCTCAACGAAGCATTTTGGCCTTTGGCTCTAAAAGCACCGGACAAATCACCTATTATCTTATATAAAATGAACAATCCCAATGATTCCAGTGACCTTTGGAAATTTTTAAAAATGAATCATTCCAAAAATACAGTTATCATTATAAATGGTGATGACCTACGTTCAAAAGGTGTCAATATCAGCAAAAGCCTTTCTTGGGAAAAAACTGCCCAAAACTTTTTATGGCAGATTAACAATAACCCACATCTTGCTTTCTTAGCTGACTGCCCTCATCTTATTGTCCCCTTTGGTCTTGAAGGCGCTATCTATTACCGCAATGCTAAACTAACCGAAGCTCGCTTATATTTTATTCCTTATGAATCTGAGGGCGGTTTTGTAAAAGAAACTCAAGGCAAAATGTATGGCCTTACTTCTTGTTTTGTGGCTGGACTCGTACGATGTATCGTTGAAGATGATGCTAAACTTGACTTACTGCCCCTGTCTATCCATGAAGGTATCCGCCACGGTATTGTGACTGCTCATAAATATTTTATTGAAGGATTTGGACAGATTACAGAAGGCTCCCCCTTCCCAAATCCTAATATCTTCATAGAAGACAAAACAGATTTTATTCGCAAAAAACACGTTCAGGATGCAAAAATACCCTGCTCTTCCAGTATGTCCTGCTCCTCTTGCTGGTATATCCTTAAGGATAAAAGCTCTGCTAATCTC
This sequence comes from Clostridia bacterium, assembly GCA_029239935.1. Next base: position 2,159 of record JARBTY010000136.1, read on the forward strand.
GCTGGAATAGCCTATGATATCGTTAAAGAAGGTGAAGAAAAAGTCCTTAACTTCATCCCCATTGCACGGTTTGGCAATTTAAAAACTGTAGACCGTATTGAAATTGAAAGCTATCGATCTATCAAGAATCTGATATGGGAGTATATCTCTACCAAAAATACGGTACGACCACTCTCCATTTCAGTATTTGGAACACCAGGTTCCGGAAAATCCTTTGGGGTCACTGAAATAGCCAGCAGTATTGCTCCAAAACTCATCACGAAGTTAAATTTTAATCTGTCCCAGTTCCGTTCACCCTCTGATCTAATCAATGCCTTTCATAAGGTAAGGGACTATACGCTGGACGGTAAAATTCCTCTAGTTATTTTTGATGAATTTGATTCTGCTTTTGAAGGTAAACTGGGGTGGCTCAAATACTTTTTAGCTCCTATGCAGGATGGTGTTTTTAGAGATGGTGAAGCCACCCATCCTATTGGAAAAGCTATTTTGGTATTTGCCGGTGGTACAAGCAGTACTTATAAAGAATTTTGCGGCAAAGATATTACTGATGAATCTGAACAAAAACAATTTTCATTAGGATTTAGAAGTGCTAAAGGTCCAGACTTTATAAGCCGGCTAAGAGGTTATGTCAATATCCTTGGGGTTAACCCCACCAACGAATCTTTTGATCAGCTGTATATTATCAGACGGGCCATGCTGCTCCGCACATTTCTGGAGCTCAAAGTTCCTCACCTCATCAACGAGCGAGGGGCGGCCCAAATTGATAATGGTGTGCTTCGGGCATTACTTAAGGTTCCCAGATACAAACATGAATCTCGCTCTATGGAGGCTATACTGGAGATGAGTATGCTTAATCAGGCAAAAAAATGGGAGCAATCCATGCTGCCAGCTAGAGAACAGCTTAATCTTCATGTAGACGAATAACAATTTTTACGCCATATGATGCATGATGCTTTCTATAGTGAAAAAATTGAAAGCCTAGCTATAGCCAGTCACGAAAAATACCAAGCACTTAATGAAGCTAATAAGGACGTAGATCCGCATTTTGTACAGCCATGGCATGCTCTATCAGAAGATCTTAAAGAGTGCGGCCGTGACCAGGCCAGACACATCCCTGAAGCGCTGCTGAGAATCAATTATGACCTTGTTTCTGTTAAAGAAAAACCCAAGGCAAGAGAATTTACGCCTGCCGAATTAACTATTTTAGCAGAGTATGAACACACCAGATGGTATCTCCATAGAAAAGAAGCTGGCTGGAAATACGGCGATGTCAAAGACTATACTGCAAAAACAGACCCATGCCTTGTTCCTTGGGAGAACCTCCCCATAGACAAACAAAGCCGAATCTATAGGGTTGTCAAAAGCTGGCCCGACATCCTTGTGAATTCTAATTTCAATATTGAACAATTAAAATTCCCCTGTGGCTGCGCCGCTTTGGAATAATTTCTGGTTTTTTTGCCATTCTAATCTTATAAGATTTTGAGCTTATAAATCAGAAAGGATGTACCAATCATGGACTTACACCAAAAAATCGAGTGTCCCCATTGCCAGGGGACACATTTTACAGCTAAATATGAATCTACTTATGTTTACTCTTACAAAATCGATTCTCCTGAAAGCAATACCGCTGACACTCCCGCTCCTTACCTGTTCGATAACAGAGAACAGAAAGATAATAGGCAATATATTGAATGTGACCATTGCAAAGCAAAATATCCTTGTGAATTTACAATGGATTCTGAACATGTAGATTTCACAATCCTACAAAAAGCCATCCGCGCTAATTATACTGAAGATGTAGGCTTTTGGGGCTAAACAATGAGTAATACGTTTACAACTTACAGCCATATTCCACAGCATAAATATATTTTTCTAAGAAGGGAATTTGCTTTTCGATAGCTATTCTCTTTTCTTTTTGAATATCATAGGGAATTCTTATGATTTGAAAATCTAATTTTTCTTTAAGCTCAATGATGCCATAGCTGGCACAGTTATTGTGATCATACGGGTTCCCTATACTTCCTGGATTAAAGATATTTATATTCCTTTCAATCTTAAAAACGCTTCTGTGAGTATGTGCGGTAAATATGATATCTAGTTTGTCTGTTATCTCTGTTTCTTTATAATGATGAGTATATAAACTATCGTATCCAAATAAATTTTCTCTATAGCATGGCTGCATCTGCTTAATATAGGCCACTGATTGCTGTGACATATTCTTCAACGCATAAGTAATAAATTCTTTTTGTCTTTTTGTCAACTGCTCCATTAAAAACCATTCATCCGTATTTCCTCTTATTGACGCTATGACATCAAGCTGTTTTAATAAATCAAATACCCCCTCTGGATCGCTTCCTTTTGCAAACAAGTCTCCTAATAAAATATATTTTTTAAGTCCTCTCTTATGACAGTCATGAATAACAGCCTCAAGTGCTGTCTTATTCCCATGAATATCTGCCAATATGCCTATTTTCAAGTAACCACCTCAAACCTTACTTTTCTTTACTGACATAATGATTTAAAACAATCAGAATACTCATTGTTAATACCACACAGATAACAGCCATAGCCATTCCTACCGAAACACTGCCCTGCTCAAATTCACGTACAATAAATGTAGATACAGTGAGCGTATTAGGCGGCGCTAACATGGAGGCTGCCACCAGTTCACGGAACGAAATAATAAAGATCATCATCCACGCTGCTACAATCCCCTTGAGTACTAAAGGCAATGTAATATGTAAAAAGATATAGACTGAACTTCCTCCAAAAGTTTTACCTGCTTCAATAAGATTTCCGTTTATTTGCAGAAAAGAAGAAGTAACATATTGCACTGCATAGGGTAAGTAAAGGATAACATAAGCCAAAATCATCATTCCAAGTGTATTATACAAAGGGACCTTCTGATAAACCCCATTCCAAAACAACATTAAACCGATAATTAAAACAATACTTGGTATCATTTCTGGAAGTAAACTCATGCCCTCCATCAATTTCTTAATCCTAGTTTTCATCTGTTTCATAACTATGACTAACACCGTCCCAAGTATGACTGCAATGGTAGCCGCTGTGAGTGCCAAAATGATACTTACGACAATAGCTCTTGTGCCTTTTGAGTTTTCTGTAAATAGGCTGATATAATGGCCCAACGTAAAGTTTCCTTTTGCCAGCCCATATCCCCTTAACTTAATGAGTGAAGTGGCTATGACCGAAAAGTAAGGAACTCCAACCGCCACGCTGAACAGTCCTATCAGATAGACCCATCCTCCAATTTTTTTAACAAAAGACATCTTCGTGTTTGTAGACTTGACCCCTTTGCCATTCACCAGCCTATATGAGTTTTTATTCGTCATGTAACTTTGTATAAACCACATGACTAAACAAATACCAATTAAAACTGAGGATAACGCTGCTGCTTTTCCAAATTGGATAGGTGCCACTGTACTATACCTATGAATATCTGTTGTAAATACATGAAATCCAATGCGATAGCCAAAAGTTGCTGGAGTTCCATATTCAGATAATGTCTTTACAAATACCAATAATGCGCCGATTGCATAATTTCCTGTTAATAATGGAAGTGTTATCCTCCTTAGGCGATAGAAAGGTACTCCGCCAAATACCGCTCCAGCCTCTTCTAAATCAGGGCCAATATTTAAAAGTGCATTTTTCAAAATAGTCGTCATAAATGGAAAAATATGCAGTGACATAATCAATACTAATCCTCCAAAACAGAAAAAACTTTCTGTTAGAGGTGTTAAAGCAGGTATGAGCTGTTGCAACAACCCTTTTTTCTGCATAAATAAAATCCATCCTATAGAACTGATATACGGTGGTGTCATAAAAGGAATCAAGGCCAGAATATCAATCCATTTATGTCTTGCGAACTCTGTTTTAGCTGTTAAAAAGGCAAGCGGTCCCGCTAAAAATGTAGAAACAATGACCACTGCAACCCCTAAAACAACTGAATTTCGGACTGTAGTTATGTTCTCATGCTGACCTATAACACCCAATGCTTCAATGAAATCAAGGCGACCGTCTATCGTGATCGCCTCTTTAACTAACATGACCAAGGGACATGCTATCAGTATGCTTAAAACAGCTATACAAATACACACTATTGAAGATTGTTTTATCTTTTCAAATTTTATCATCATTTTCCCTTACTTTAATTGATTGACTAAGTGGTCTGCAACTTCTTCTGAATGTTCCATCATCCATGACCAGTCCAAATCAAAAACCGGAATGTCCTCTACATTTGTTCTCATCTCTGTTTTAATATCACTTCTCCCTGGAAGTAAATACGCATCACCTACTAGTTTTTGTCCATCATCTGAAATGAGGTACGCCATAAATGCCTTAGCATTGTCAACATTTTTGCTTGTTTTTAAAATCATCGCTGGCCTTGGGTTGATAACTGTTCCGCTTTCAGGATAATAAATATTTAAAGGTTCTCCTTTAGCTATAGAGGAATAGGCATTGTAATCCACGCCTGCTATTAAAATCCCTTTTTCACCAGTAGTAACTGCTTCTAAAGCTGCTTTATTGGCTCCTGGAATAGTGATACCATTAGATACCCAGCTGTCAATAATGGTCTTAGCATCCTCTCCGAAAGCATTAACATACCCCGTTAAGAAGTCTTTACAAGAACCTGATTTTAGTGGGTCTGGAATAGCAATACTCTCTTTATAAGCTGGATTTGAACCAAGCTCACTCCAATCTGCACTTAATTCTGGCAACATTGTTGTATTATAAATCACTCCCATGGCTGATGCACTGTATCCATAAATTTTATGTTCTGCATCTACCCAATCCTTATAGACTTTATCCCCATTTTCCAAATCACAGCTTAATACGTTATCCTCTTTAATCATATTTAAACCATCTGCCCAGGATGCCATAATAACAACATCTGCTACTGGATTCTCTTTTTCTGCTTCTAATCTTGCTAAAATTTCTCCTGTAGTTCCCTGAAACATCTCGACTTCAACACCAGTCTTCTCAGTAAACTGACTAGCCATTTTGTCTGCTAAGCCTGCTGGACTTGGGCAGTACACAACAACTTTACCTGATAGTTTTTTCTCTTCCTCTTTAGGTGTCTCCTCTTGCTGCTCAGCTACGGCTGACACTTCCTTTACTGCTTCTTGCGGCTCTTGTACCTCTGTCTTACCTTCTGTACCACATGCTGTCAAACTCATTGCTGTTAAACAAACTAAAGCTGTAACCAACCACTTTCTCATTTTATTTCCTCCCTAAATTCAATAATATTTTTTTTATTTATGTAAATAAGTATTTCTTCATTAAGTGAATAACGAACAGGTGATAAAACCTTCCATTCCTTATCATTATTTAGGACAATAAGCTCGTAATTTGCACCAAGAAACTGAATGCTTTTTATTTTTACTGGGATGTGTGTTTCATCATCCCCCTGCCTTTTTAATGAAATTTTCTCTGGTCTTATCATTTGTGTGGCATTAATCCAATTGGAATGACCCACAAATTCTGCTATTTCAATCTTTTTTGGATGGTGATAAATCTCTTCTGGATTCCCCTTTTGTAAGACTTCACCTCTAAATAAAACAGCTATTTCATCTGACATACTCATTGCTTCCAGTTGGTCATGGGTAACAAATATAGATGTAATGCCTCTTTCCTCAACCAGCTTTTTCAGTTCTATTCTCATCTCTTCTCTTAAAATAGCATCTAATGCACTTAAAGGCTCATCAAATAAAATGCATTTTGGGGAGATAACAATCGCTCTTGCAAACGCTACCCTTTGCTGTTGACCTCCCGAGAGCTGGTGCGGATAACGTTCGGCAAACTCCTCTAGTTGTACTGCCTTTAATGCCTCCATCACTTTTTGTCTGAGGTTACTTGTGTTTTTCTTTGCTCGAAGACCAAAGGCTACATTTTCAAACACAGTCATATGCGGCCACAGCGCAAAATCTTGAAATACAAAACCTATTTCTCTTTTTTCAGGAGG
>JARBTY010000137.1 GCA_029239935.1 Clostridia bacterium
ACGGAGGACAATATGATAGATTTATGGTATACAGAAAACCACCAAGATGATACTAAGTTTTCAATTAAAGTAAAGGAACATATTCATTCTGAAAAAAGTGAGTTTCAACAGATTGACTTTTTTGCCAGCCAGACCTTTGGCACATTTTTTACCCTTGATGGGCTGATGATGGCGACTGAAAAAGATGAGTTCATTTATCATGATATGATTACTCATGTTTCTATGGCTGTTAATCCTGATATCAAAAGTGTGCTTATTATCGGCGGCGGCGACGGGGGCACAGCCCGTGAAGTGCTTCGTTATGCCTCTGTTAAAAAAGTAGATATGGTAGAAATTGATGAACGGGTCGTGCGTTTGTGTCAAAAGTATATGCCTCAGACAGCTCATAAGCTGGATAATGATCCAAGGCTTACTTTGCATTTTGAAGACGGCCTGCAATTTGTACAGGACGCACCTTCGGCTTCTTATGATCTCATTTTAGTGGATTCAACAGACCCTATTGGTCCTGGAGAAGGCTTATTTACCTATGAGTTTTATAACAACTGTAAACGTGTCTTGAGTGATGAGGGTATTTTGATTAATCAGCATGAGAGTCCTTATTATGCCAGCTATGCTCATGAGATGAAGAGAGCTCACTCCAAAATCCGAGAGACCTTTCCGGTTGCAAAGGTTTATCAGTTCCATCTGCCAACCTATCCTTCTGGACATTGGCTTTTTGGATTCGCCTCCAAAAAATATGATCCTATTAAGGATCTAAAAGCTGACAGATGGCAAAGTCTTGGTCTCAAAACAAAGTATTATAATACAGATCTTCATGTAGGTGCCTTTATGCTGCCTACTTATGTAAAAGATGCACTTGAAAACGATTAAGTTTTTATCATCCGTTTAACTTATATAAAAGGTCCCATTCAGCGTATCGTCTGAATGGGACCTTTTTGGCTTTTATCTTTATTGACTTTCAGCAGGTATGTTTTGCCTTACACTTGCACACAAGATATCATTGTATGCCCAGTAGTCACTGTCTAAATCTGTGTAGGGATTGGCTGCACTAACACTATCACAACGTCTTTTAAATAATCTATTGAGTGTAACCACTGCTTCAGCTCTGGTCACATTTCTATCTTCTTCTGGTATTTTGGATAGTGCTACATCTGTATAGTCATCCAGTTTTAAAAGAATTTCATTAAATTCCTGTATGGTTACAGAATTCATTGCCCTAAAGGTGCCGTCTGGGTACGGTGTAAAGATACCTAACCTTGTAACATAGTTAATATTGTCTGTGCTATATCTTGCCGGATTCAGATCCGTATAGGTGTTGGTTTCTTTGGGCACTTGCCCCTTGGCAATAAGCCTTGCAATCATGGAGGCCAGTTCTTCTCTTGTTACTGCTTGCTCTGGCCTGAAGGTACCATCTTCATAACCTCCTACATAAGGCAGATAAACGCTTTCTTGGGGAGCAGTTGGTACGGGCGTCGGCGTTACTGTTGGAGTGGGTATAGGTGTTGGTGTGGGCCTTGGTGGCTGCTGTCCATTGCCTTCACAAATAATAAGGCAGAGTTTGGTCTCTTTTGTTTTGTCGCATTGGGTATAAATGATTCGCAGCGTATGTCTGCCGACTTTATCTTTGACTTTCTCAAAATCCATTGTATAGTTTTGAATGACTTCTGGATTTTTTTGTCCTTTATAATAGGCGCTGACAACTATGTTTTGTCGAATTTCTTTTTCTGTTGTGCCTTGAGGCATCTCTAATTTTTTAGGTGTCACCTTTATCCCTTTAAGTAGTGATAGTTCATTGCCGTAAATAAGACCGGGAAGTAACAGGACTGCTGTCATTAAAAGTATCCCTAGTTTTTTTGTTTTACATTTCATAATAAGCTCCTTTGTTGTCTCTTTTAAATTGTAGATGTATGGCTTATTATTCCATGTAGCGTGTGGAATTATTCTATGATTTGAATGTTGTGTCTCCTCCAAAGACGTCCCTACTTACCTCGCAAATCAAACATTGGGAGACTTTTCATCATAATGCGTTGGATTAATCTAGAAGTGTATAGATTAGGATGCTTTCAATCTTTTTATCTTTTATATGAAAACTCATTACATCCACATAATTAACCGGTTCATATCGAAAATCATCCTCCGCGTCACTCAATTCTCCTCCAATCAAATTTCCTTCTGGATACGCCTCTTTGAGCTTTTCGAAGCTATCTCCTACTTTAATATTTCTAATTGTAGGGTATTTCGGATCCGTAATTTCAATATTAAAGATAAAAGACTTTTTACCTTCGGCCGCATCAATAGTTTTTATAACAAGTCCAGGAAACTGGTACTGTTTTTCTGTCATGCCATTAAGCTGGTCCATATTTAACCCATCATCTTTGGAATAAGTATGAGATTTGATTTCATTCGCTTTTCCCAGCATACTCTCAATTTTTTGATCATCTACACTATCTGAAATAGCAATTGCATTCTCTTGATAAACAAACGCCAGCTGTTTTAAAACAACATTTCCACTCTTTTCTACCGTACCTTCCTTTATTACTTCTTCAGGAACATCCGTAGAACCCTCTGCTGGCGCATCAGTCGATGTGCCAGTCTGCATTTCGTTTGAAGTATTATTGGGTGTATCAGTTACTGTGTTTTCTGGTGATTTAACTTCATTTTTTCCGCATCCTCCCAAAATCATCATACAAACTATCAAAAACATAACCTCTATAACTATCTTTCTAAACATTTTCATTGTCATTTCTCCTTCATATCATTTAAATTAAATTGTTGATGCCACAATGTCATTATAAATAAAAGTTTTATTAGAGTCATAACAAACTGGTATCATTCTTGTAACATTAGGCTAAGGGAAGCAAAAGTGAAACGGTTGTTCCGACTCCAACCTCACTTTCCATAATTAATTGGCCATTGAATTTTTTCACAATCTCTCTACACAGAGAAAGTCCCAGCCCAGAACCTTTAGCAATATTTGAATTTTCCGCCCTATAAAATCTCTCCTGTACCAAAGAAAGGTCACTCTTATGGATGCCAATACCTTGATCACTTATTTTTATAACTGCTGCATTTTGACCAATAGACGTCTCTACTCTAATATGGCCTCCTACCTTTGAATATTTTATTGCATTATCTAAAATATTCGCAATTGCATGTGACATCAATATTTTATTTACATCCGCTAAAACGCCGTTTTCCAAATCTATTTCTATTGCTATCTCTCTTTTTTCTGCTTTTGGCTTCATCTCTTGAATAACACTATACGTTAATTCTGATAAATCTTCTTTTTCTATGTTAAGTTCCTGTACTGCTTTATCAAATTTAGAAAGTATTAACAGTTCATGAATAAGCTTTGTAAGACGATTCGATTCATTTAACAGATGAAAATATATCTTTTTTAAATCCTTATTCTCATTTTCCCCTTCGTATAAATATTGAGAAAACCCACGAATTGCCGCAAGCGGTGTTTTTAGCTCATGAGATACATTCGAAACAAATTGCTTTTGATACTGAATATAGTCATTTAATTTAATACCCATCTGATTTAATCCTGCTGCAAGCATCCCCAGTTCATCTTTTCTGTTTAATTCCACCTGTTCAAATATCTGCTTGGAGAACTTTTCTGTTGCCCCAAGAAGATATTTAATTGGCTTTGTTGTTTTACGGGCAATGTACAAGCTTGAAAGAGTTATCAAAAAAGTAAACCCAACTGCACCGATTAATAATATATATCTTATCTTATCCATGATTTCATAAAAATAAGATATGTTTTCCACTATCTCAAAAACGTAAACATTTTGGTAATATTTATCTTGAATAGGTATCGCAAAATAAATTAGGCTATTATTTGTAACGATGTAAGAATAATTCCCTTTCAAGGCATTTCTAATATTTTCTTTAAAAATCCTAGGGGAGCCGTTATTCACTACTATTCCATTTGCAGCCAACCCTAAAAGATTCAGATTATTATCATAGATTCTAACTTCCCTTCCAGAAGCTTTTAAAACTTCGAGGACATTCTTTGCCAACTCTGAAGATTTCATATGAGTAGTTGATTGTTCATACCGTGTCAGTGTTTCTCTAAAAGATAGCTCACAAATATCAGCCTTTTCCATCATCTGCTTCTCTATGGTCACAAAGCTAAAGTAATCAATGGCTTGATTAACCCAGATAATAATAATGGCAAAAGATACTATAGAGAAAAATAAATAACTTAAAAGCAGCTTGGTTGCATACTTCAAACCGTATCGCCTCCAAACTGATAACCGAAACCATAGATGGTTCGTACATATCTTGGGTTCTCAGAATCATCTTCCAGTTTCTTTCTAAGCCGCATAATTGTCATATCAACACTTCGACTGTCACCTAAATAATCGTATCCCCATATGATTTCCAAGAGTTCATCTCTCGTAAAAATCTTTTTGGGCCTTTTTGCAAGAGTTATAAGAATTTTAAATTCTTTTGCTGTCAAAAAAATGGGGCTTCCACCCTTTAACACCCTTTTTGTCTCCAAATCAATTTCCAGTTCCCCATATCTAATGGGTTCCATATCTTCATCTTTAATGGGCTCATTTGATTCATACCTTCTTAACACAACTTTTATTCTAGCTATGAGTTCTCTAGTATCAAAAGGCTTTGTCATATAATCTTCTGCTCCAAGCTCAAGCCCTAACACTTTATCAATCGTTTCATCCTTTGCAGATAACATTATAACGGGAATAGTGGATTTTTTGACTATTTCTCTGCAAAGATCATATCCGGAATAGTCAGGTAACATTAAATCCAGCAAAACCAAATCTGGATGAAAGGAGTTGATCTCCATAAGTCCAATAGCACCGTTTTCAGCAGTTTTTACCTGAAAATTTTCTCTCTTAAGCACTAATTCAATCAGTTCTCTAATTGCAGTCTCATCGTCAATTACAAGAATTTTTTTCACTTAGAAATTCTCCCTTTTAAAGTAATATTATTTTAGCACAATAGATCGTAACCCTTTTCCAAAGCTACATCCCTCAGTCCTTATTTAGTATGACCTTATCTATTAAATCTAAGCCTTCATTTAAATCAGTAAACGGTGTATATAAAATCTTCTTACCATTATAATTCGCATCATAATCGTTCTCTACATCCTCAGTACCAATATGGTTATCAACCCCTAATTTAAAGCATGAAAAAACTCCTAAGATATACTTAGAAGCCTCGAGTTATTTGATATATCACTTCAAAACTTTAAATACAAAGCTTTGTTTTGCATGTTTTATTTTGAAAATATCGCCCACTAAATACTGAATTCTATTTTCAATTCGGCATGCACTGCGTACCGAATGTCCTCCAAATACATAAGAAAAGACCTAGATTTCACACTAATTCTTTACCTGTGTACAAACAAAAATGCTGGTTCTTCCACTTCAGGGCAATTTTCATAGATTGAAAAAGGGTCAATATCAAGACACGTTGACTCATCATAATTTCCCTCTATGTCCCAAGCAAGCGTTCCATTAAGTACCGAACATGTTTTTTTGAATTTTTCTATATCCTGTAAGGGTGTAAATATACCTTTTGTTACTAATTCTTTCGCATCATATAGTTTTATACTCCCATCATCAAAATACACATATACTGTGTAATCGTCTGTCGGGATTGCTTGAATAACTTCTGGAAAGTAATCCATCTTTTTCCCTCCTTAACTTAACGGTGCGATTTTGTAAAGTGGTTGATGTTCTCTTGCTAATTCCCAGTCTTGCATCAATTCGTCTTTATGAAGCTCTGCCCATGCTAATACAAGTTTTAACTGTCTTTTAGGCAATCCGCCCTTAATCACTCTGCCGTTAATAATATCAACTAACGCCTTATTACCATTATACTCTGCATGGAAATGCGGTGGTACATGGTCATTATAATTAATAGTAATCCTAATTCCAAAAAACATGCATATTTCTGGCACTTTCTACACTCCTCTTTCTTCTGTTTTCAATAGTATACCATATATTCCTTTGCTCCAGTGAATTTTATCCATTTTACACAATACCCTTGGTTATGTCAAGTCCTCCATTTATCTACTCGTCATCTTGATTCCTTTGTATGGCCTTTGCACTATAGTATGTTCTTTTCCTCGGGACAATTTTGTGTTGGTATCTGCTAATTCTTTTATAATCATATCCACATATTCCAATACATTCACTTATATTTGCTTCTAAAAGAATTTTTTTTAGAATTTGAAAGTCTCTATTCTCCATAAATATTAACCACGCTAGTTACTCGTATCATAGCATTATTTGTTACCTAAACAGTTTTGTAAAGTATTTTTGATTTTTCTTACTTTGATAACCACAAGATTGATAAAATAAATGAGCCTCTGTTCTATTCTCTCCAGATGTTAATCTCACACCTGCTGACCCACTATCACTTGCCCAGGTTTCCACGCTCTGAAGCAATAATCTGCCTATTCCCATTCTTTTATACCCTTTTGATACAGCAATTCCCATAATATTTGTAAGTGGATCGTGGTAAAGTAATTCATGGCTATTACAATGAATATATGCAACAACTTCTGCATTAACTTCTGCAACAAAAATCCTATGGGTATTATCATTTAACAGGTGTTGTAAGCGTTCCAAGGTCTTTTTATAGGTATATGCATATCCCATTTCAGCTGTATTTAATTCTTGAATTGCATTGCAATCTTGAATCGTTGCCCGCCTAATTACTATATCCATTTTACATCTCTCCAGTATTTGCTTGATTGCTAGAATTCCTGTGTCTTTCATATTCTGACCTCCCCTATAGTTCTATTTTTCTACTGCTCAGTCTCTGTTTTAAGTATATCAATTTTTTATGCTGAAATCATTGAATATTACATCTAAAACTAACTATTCATATTATAATATCGCTATACTAAAACTGTACCCACTAAAAAAGATGCCTTCCGAAGAGGCATCCTTTTTAATTGTATCCTATTGAACTGTTGTTAAAATCTATGCTATATCTGTGTTGAGAGTCTATTTTAATTCAAGTCCTTCTTGTGTTTCGATGAGTTCGAAGAAGGCTGCTCTTTCGTTGGGGCTGTCGTTGGGGGTGTGAATGCTGAGCAGCAGTCTGTTGTCGTAGGTTTCAAAAATCATGCCGTGGCCGCCGTCTTTTTTGAACAGTGGTGCTTCTGCTTGTTGCCATGGACCTAAAATGCTGCCATTATCAGATAGGGCATAGGCTATACAATACCCTTCTTCTCCCATACATGACCACTGCATAAGAAGTTTGCCGTTTTTCATTTTGTGGAGGTTGCAGCCATCTGTTACCCAGCCTGTTATGTTAAAGGATTTTGAGGTAACTTGACTGCTCCACCAAGCATCTGTGGATTTGAACAGTGTGATGACTTCACCAATGGTGGATTTGAGATCCTCTGAGAGTCTGACTGCACATATGGTGCCATCTTTGATCTGCACCCATTCGTGACAGAATATCATCCATGGCTGTTGGTTTTCATCTACATAAAAGGTGCCATCCAGACACATCCACTCTTTGGGGGTTACAGCCCCTTCACTCCATTCCCTAAAAGGACCTGTCGGGTTTTCTGATCTTAAAATAGCTGTTCCTCTCATCCCATCTTCACCACAAAATGTTGCAAACATATAGTATGCTTCTTTGTACTTATAGACTTCTGGTGCCCAAAAATTAGTTTTGCCCCAAAAGTCCTTTTCTGGACGAAATGCGAAATGAGGTCCTTCCCAGTTTTCTAAATCTTCTCCAACATATACGTCGAAGCCTGTTCCCAGATTATCTCCCCAAATATTTTTATCAGTAGAGCCAAATAAATAGTATTTGCCGTGATCCTTTAGGACAAAAGGATCACGTATTTGGATGTCTTTTATATTTTGCATGGTTTTCCTCCTTAAATATTAAAGCTGCTTTTCCCACTGTTTAGGCAGATATTTCAGTGTATTTGCTATCATATCATTGACTAAGCTCTCAGCTTCTTCTTGAGTGCAGCGTCCCTTTACCAGCGGATCATTTAAGAAGGCCTTTAATACTAGTGCTTTATCATATGTAAGTGCTGCCTGCAGTGTTGTTTCATGGTTCTCCAGATGTGGCATAATCAGTTGATGGA
>JARBTY010000138.1 GCA_029239935.1 Clostridia bacterium
TTATCCATTAATAAGCAGCAATCTGCCAATACCGTACAGGTTATGAAAGATGCTAAAAAGACTTTAGCAAAACTCAACACTGCTAACCCTGACTATACCTTGGCTCTTGTAAATGACGAAAGTGAATACATCAATTCTTCAATGAATAATGTATGGAATACTCTAGCTCTCAGCTCTATTATTTCTCTTGTTGTTATTCTGCTCTTTTTAAAAGACCTAAGGTCCTCTGTTATTGTAGCTGTAGCTATTCCACTTTCTATCATTGGTGCTGTGGCTGCACTGTACTTCTCTGGTCAAACCCTTAACCTGATTACAGTAGGCGGTCTAGTACTGGGAGTTGGTATGGTTGTTGACAACTCCATTGTTGTTATCGAAAATATTTTTAATAAACGGCACTCTACTGATCTTGGGATACATGATTCAGCTATCGTTGGTACCACTTCGGTGACCAATGCTATCTTAGCTTCTACCCTTACTTCTGTAGCAGTATTTTTACCTATCTTCTTTACAACTGGCATAGCTAAGATTATGTTTGGTGCTTTGGCACAATCTATCATCTATTCTCTGCTCTTTTCTATCGTTGTGGCTATCACTTTGGTGCCCAGCCTTTTTGCCAAACTAAGTACTGGTAAAAAACATAAAGAGGTGGTTGAAAAACCTGCACCCATTTTTGATAAAGTTAAAGATGGTTATGAACATTTATTGAAATTCTGTTTATCTCATAAATCAATCGTCATCATTGGCAGTATTGTCATCTTGGTCGTATCTTTCATGAAAATGTCTTCTATCGGTATGGATTTAATGCCAGTAGCTGATCAAGGGGCGCTCAGTATTTCTATGGAACTCCCTAAAGGACTGAGTCTCGAGTCCAGTGATTATTACCTCACAATGGCTGAAGAAAAACTTTCAGCTGTTCCTGAAATTAAAAATACTACCTCTTCTCTTGGTTCTGGCGGCGGTATGGGAAGTATGATGGGCGGCAGCAGTAACAGTGCCTCTATCTCTGTGAACCTAGTTGATAAAAAAGAGAGAGAAAGATCCACCGCTGAAGTCTCTGATGACGTTAGAACACTGCTTGCGACTATTCCGGATTGTAAAATAACCGTTTCACTGGCTGACAGCAGCATGGGAGGTATGGGCGGCAGTGGTTATTCTATTAATGTTCAAGGTCCTGACCTAGATGTTCTGGAAGTCCTGGCCAAACAAGTTGAAGAGAGAATAGCAGGTCTTGAAGGTTTTCAAGATGTAGAAAGCAGCCTCTCTGACACAACGGAAGAAGCACAAATTAAGATTGATACTGAAAGAGCTCTCGAATGGGGCATCAATACCCAGACTGTTACTTCTATGCTGCGTATGTCTATTGAAGGCAGCACTGTAACTACCGCTAAAATTGATGACCATACAGTAGATGTTAACTTAAAGCTTGAAGATGAAAAAATTCAAAGTGTAAATGATTTGCTCAATCTCAAGGTCCGTTCGGCTTCTGGTGAAAATATTCCTATTGGCGCTTTTTCACATATTGTTCTCGCAGACGGTCTTAGGAGTCTTTCTAAAACCGATGGCAATTATTCCATAAGCATCTCTGCTGCCCTTAAAGATTTAGATATGGGTGCTGCTCAAGCAGCTGTTCTTGAAGCAACTTCTGACCTCAATATACCTAGAGATTATTCCCTTAGCTCAGGCAGCAATATGGAAATGATGATGGAATCCTTTGCCAGTCTTGCCCAGGCATTAGGTATTTCAGTTATTCTTGTCTACATGGTTATGGTTGCTCAGTTTGAATCGTTTAAAAAACCCTTTATCATTATGTTCTCTGTACCTTTTGCCTTTGTTGGGGTGGTTTGGTCTCTCGTTATTTCTGGTGCTTCACTGAGCATTCCTGCCTTCATTGGTATTATTCTGCTCGTAGGTATCGTTGTTAATAATGGTATTGTACTGATTGACTATATTGAACAGCTTAGAAAAGAAAGTGACATCAGTCTTATGGATGCTGTGGCTCACGGTTCTGCAACCAGACTTAGGCCAGTACTGATGACAACGCTTACTACTGTTTTAGCTATGGTACCGCAAATGCTTGCTCTCGGTGAAGGAAGTGAAACCATGCAACCAATGGGTATTGTTGTATTTGGGGGACTCAGTTTCTCAACTCTCGTTACTTTATTACTCATACCTGTAATTTATATTCTCTTTGAACGCCATGAAGAGAAAAAACAAGCCAGAAAAGCAGCTCGTGCTGCTAAAAAAGGTGGCGCTGTAAGTTTGTAAAACTTTTTAAAGGCTATTAAATTTAAAAATAGCCTTTAAAAGTACAGCTATATAGACTACTATTAAAGGGGATGACTATCATCTCAAATTGATAAATTAATGTAAAGGAATGGATAATTTATGGGATATATATTAATAGCTGATGATGATGTCGCTATTGCAGAACTTATTGCAGACAGTTTGACCGATGAAGGTTATGCTACCCGCATTGTTACAGACGGCGCCTCTGCTCTTCATACTATTCAAAACAACTCTGAACAAATAGATCTCATTCTTTTAGACATTATGCTGCCCCACAAAGATGGTCTGCAAATTTGTAGGGAAGTGCGTTCTATGATCGAATGCCCTATTGTATTTGTCAGCGCCAAGTCTTCTAATCAAAACCGTATATTCGGTCTCGATATAGGTGCTGATGACTACATCACAAAACCTTTTATTGTGGCTGAACTTGTCGCCAGGGTAAATGCTCACCTGCGCCGTGAAAAACGCAGATTAAGATCTGATACAGACCTCATGACCTTAGGTGATCTTACTATTGATAAAGAAAATGCCACTGTCAAACGTAATGGTGTACTGATTGAGTTATCAACCAGAGAATTTCAGGTATTTGCCTACTTAGTTGATAATATGGGCAAGGTGCTTTCCCGTGAACAAATTTTTGAAAATGTATGGGGCAACAATTTTGGTGATCTTAACTCTGTCACAATACATATTAAAAACATCAGACGCAAACTAGACCCTGACAATCAGCTTATACGTACCGTATGGGGTATCGGTTACCGCTTAATAAAGGGGGGAGTCAATTGTCCTTAAATAAGAAATTTGCCCTCATTATTATCCTGGCTTTAATCATCAACCTATTAGGAATAGCTCTCTATCTCAAGCTATTCATTGCGAGGGATATATCTATTGGCATACAACATCTAAATACTGAATTCTCAGTTTTCATGCAAGATTTAGGACCTGACACCACTCTTAGAGAACTTCGTATCATACTGAGTGAAAAATTACAGGACAGCAGCTTTTTAAACGTCATCTTCTATAAACTGGTATCTGATAATATTCGGTATTCTCTGATGCTGCTGCCTGTTTTATTAGGTACGATACTTTTTTACATGAATAAGGAAGTCATAAAACCGCTTAATAAACTTAATGAAGCCATTAATCAATTTAACCGCAAAAATGGCTATCACAAGACTAAACATTCTAGAAATGAAATTTTAAAGCTTAGCAATAACTTTTTTGTTATGTCTGAGCAGATAGAATCCACTAAACGCAAAAAAAATGAATTTATCAGCTGCATTTCTCACGACTTAAAGACACCCCTTACCTCTATATTAGGTTATACCCAGAGACTGATTGATCCAGGTATCGCGGACAAAGAGAAACGGCTCAAATATTATCAAACTATTTTAAATAAAGCCAATGACATTCAAAATATGGTGGAAGAGCTCAACAATTATGTTATGGGAGAAATTCAAGAGGTCTCTCTTCGCAAAGTTAATTTAAAAAAGTTTTTAGATGAAGTTGCTGAAGAATATTTTGAAGAGCTTTTGACCTATAATATCCATCTCATACCCACTATTGATTTAAACGAAAATGTTTTCTCTTTTTTGGACGATATACAAATACGCCGCGTTTTTGCTAATGTTTTTTCTAATTCGGTGATTCATGGGGGCAAAAATATGCAAATCATGCTCCATGCCTTCATTAAAAACGAGAAACTCATTGTCAATCTAGAAAATGACGGTCCATCACTCCCTGATATGGCCTATGATAAGGTCTTTGACCTGATGTATCAGGCTGATACCGCAAGAACCCCTCAGCAGCAGCAAGGACGTGGCCTTGGACTTGCTATTGTGAAACAAATTATTGAAAAACATAATGGGTCTATCAGTGCCTATGGACCCAGCCACGGAGGATTTGGACTCGAATTCCAGCTTCCTATCATCCAATTATAAAACGCTTAAGTTTGACTAACTCTTAATGAAAGGATAATGTAATTTGATAATTACATTGAGGATAATATAATGAAAATTTATCTCAAAAAGTTACTAGCCGTTATTATGACCTGCTCTGTTTTATCCGCACTCCCCCTTTATGCAGCTGAACCCAAAACCACACTTACTCTAGAAGAGGCCATTGAATCCGCTTACAGGTATAGTGATCAAGTCTCCTTAAACTCCAAAGAATATGATTTGCTCAAAGAACAACTTAAAGCCAATGAGGGAGGTTCTTTTGTAGCCTATCAAACACTCTATTTAACCAAAGGCAAAAATGAACAGCAAAAACAGATCCTTAAAGACCAAATTGCCTATGATATCACTAAGCGTTACAATGCACTGGTTTCACTTCAAGAAGAAATCGCCAATTTGGAAGCAAGCATCTCTCTTAATACTAAAAAGCTTACTGATATGGCGCTTAAAAAGAAGGTCGGCCTTATTACTACTACTGAATATGACAGCTTAGTTATTCAATTAGAGATGCAAAAAAATACCAAAACTGCAAAATCTGAGTCATTAATCAATGATCAAAATTACTTTAAAATTCTCACGGGCAAAGACATCTCTAAATACAGTTTAGATGATCAGCTTTCTTACGAACCTTTCCGTATTTCCGGCCCTATAGATAGTTATATTAATAATAAAATAGCAGATTATCTGAAATATGATAAAGATATCGTGCAGCTTCAAGCCGATAATATTATTACAGAGGGCTCTGCTCCAATGGCGTGGTCTGTTTATCTTGGTCAAAAGTATGCATCTGATACTAAGATATCTGCCCTCGAAAGCACTCAAAAGACACTTAGACAGGGCTTAATGACTACCTACTCCTCTTTGCTTAGCTTAGAAGAGCAGATTGTCTCTTTGCAAAGTCAATTACAGCTTCTTGAAAAACAGCTTGCAACGGCAAAGCTGCAGTATCAAGTTGGCCTAATGACTGCTCTTGACTATAATATCCAGCTTCTAAAACTTGCAGATACTCAATATAGTTTAAGAACTTTGGTAACTAATTATAATTCACTTAAGGAAGTTATCCAAAAACCGTGGGCATCTGCTGGCAGTATGCAGCAGCAATAGAGCTGTTAAATAACTACACTTTAAATTGCTATTTCATGTAAAAAGAGATTTTCTCATAGCTACCCTATGAGAAAATCTCTTTTTTTTTGACTTGTTTTATACCTGGTATTTCAAACGCTGTTTCTGGAAATAATACCTCATAATTCCAAGTCTTTCATGGGCTCTGGAGGATTTGATTACAGGTATAAAATATTTATTTCAAATATATTGACATCATATATATTTGATGATATTATTTATAGTTTGATAATTTCACGAAATTGTGTTATACTAAATATAAAAGTTTATTTGTAAGGAGGCACACTATGTTTAAGATCGGCGATAAAGTTGTTTGCCCTATGAGAGGGTCAGGTATTGTTCAAACTATCGAGGAAAGAGATTTTTTAGGTACAGCCCAGGAATATTTCATTATAAAGATTCTAAATACCGATATGACACTTATGATTCCTACTGCCAAAATCTCCACCTCCAATATTCGTCTCATCAGTGATCCGTCTACAGCTGAAGATGTCCTTCATATTTTTGCTGACTATGAAGAAGTATCTGCACAGTCTACTAATGCTAAAGAAAGACGGAAAATGAATATGGATAAAATTTCTGCTGGTTCTCTTTTAGGATGTGCAGAAGTTGTCCGTGACCTAACACATATTCATCAAAAAAAATCACTTAATGCCAGTGAAAGAGAAATGCTTATGAATGCCAGAAAATTTGTTATCAATGAAGTCAGTCTTGTTAAAGATATTTCTGAGTCACAAGCTAGCTCACTGCTTGACAGCCTCCTTACAAGCTCCCTTGCTTAACCCGCTATATTGAGGCTGTTATACTCTCTTCTGGGGGCCAATTACTTTTTGTACCCCTAGTTCATTACCCACATCATAGAAGGACAACCCCCTCACGTCTTTTAACTTTGTTTATACTTTGTTATGTATTCCATATCTCTATTCTATTTTACACTTGTGAAAAATGCATGCTCCCTAAAATACAATATTTTGATTTACTGTTAATATGATAAGCAGCAAGCATCCCACTTGCTGCTCTATTTGTTTTGCCCTTATCTAATCTATTTTTGTTTTTATAAGGTCACGTATTACTATATATCAAGTTTACTATATATACTATCATATAACCATTAAATGCTAATTATTTTTTTTAAAAAACATTTTCCAAAACTACTAGCGTTTTATGACGAGAACCTCCTGTACTGTTTTTTAGGCTTTACACCACTTTATTCTTTGACCATCAATGATTTATCTCAACAAATGCCAAAATAATTCTCTGTGATTTTGATTGATCTAAAAAGTACTTTTTTATGTAATTTTATCAACTAAAACAAAAAACAACAGTATTACTAAACTTTAAATATGGTAATACAATATTTAATATTGAATTCCTGATAATTATCCTATATAATTAGCTTGCTATTATTCAGACCCTCAAATAAATTATAAAAGGAGATTTACTTAAAATAAGATGGATACTCTACGATCAAACAAATTAAAACTACATGGGTTTAACAACTTAACCAAAACTCTGAGCTTTAACATGTATGATATTTGCTATACTAAAACCCCTGCTGACAGGCAAGCATATATTGAATATATCGATGAGCAGTACAATGCTGATAGACTCACTCAAATCCTTACAACCGTAACTGAGATTATTGGTGCCAGTGTTTTAAACATTGCCAAACAAGATTATGATCCTCAAGGGGCTAGTGTAACCATGCTTATTTCAGAATATCCTATCAGTGAGACACCCCATGATATTAAATCAGCATCTCCTGGCCCCCTTCCAGATACCATTTTGGGGCATCTTGATAAAAGCCATATCACGGTGCATACCTACCCCGAATATCATCCTTACGAGGGAATCAGTACCTTTAGAGCAGATATTGATGTCTCTACCTGCGGAGAAATCTCCCCTCTTAAGGCGCTCAACTATATGATTCATTCCTTTGATGCTGATATTATGACGATTGACTATCGGGTAAGAGGTTTTACCAGAGATATTACAGGGCATAAATTATTTATAGATCACAAAATAGACTCTGTTCAAAACTTTATTCCTGCTCATATACGTATGATGTACAACATGATAGATGTAAATGTCTATCAAGAAAATATTTTTCATACCAAATGCAAACTCAAACAATTTGACCTTGATAACTATTTATTTGGTTATACTAAAGATGAACTACACCGAGGAGAAGCTAAAATGATTGCTAAAAAAGTTAAAAAAGAAATGGATGAAATTTTTTATGGGACCAACGTAGCGGAGGCCATGTTCAATTTGGAGGACTATGATGAATCACTCTAAAACCCCTCTCCTTTCTGCTGTTGCAGCATATGCCAATGAAGACGTAACCTGCTTTGATGTGCCTGGACACAAGAGAGGTCATTATTTAGAAGAACTCAGAGAACTCTGGGGGGATATGCCGCTTAAGATGGATATTAATTCCTCCAAAAGAGTGGATAATCTCTCTCACCCTACTGGGATCATATCTGAAGCGGAAAAGCTGGTGGCTGATGCCTTTGGGGCAGATAATGCCTTTATGCTTGTCAACGGCTCTACCTCCGGTGTGCAGTATATGCTGATGAGTGCCCTCCAAGAAGGGGATAAGGTGCTGCTGCCTAGGAACGTGCATAAGTCAGCTATCAACGCCCTTATATTGTCTGGTACAAAGCCTGTTTTTATTGAACCTGAAATAGATACTGAATATGGCATTGTTAA
>JARBTY010000139.1 GCA_029239935.1 Clostridia bacterium
TTATCAGATTATACGATAATAAAAATCTTAATATGAGCTGCCGCAAATCTTTTGCTACACGCAAAAGCAGCTGATATAACGCTATTCGTTATACCAGCTGCTTTTTAAAATAAAGTGGTCGCTATAGGGCTCGAACCTATGACCCTCTGCTTGTAAGGCAGATGCTCTCCCAGCTGAGCTAAGCGACCAGATGGTAGCGGAAAAGGGATTTGAACCCCCGACACCACGGGTATGAACCGTGTGCTCTAGCCAACTGAGCTATTCCGCCATATTGCCTTGTGCTTTAGACACTTTTGTATTATAGCTTATAACTTGTCATAATGCAAGTCTTTTTATTTATTTTCTTATTTAAATTTTTTTCCTATTTTACACAAATAATTGCTCTTTTTTACCTTGTATTTAATTTTATATTTCTACTCATACTATGCCTATAAGATAAATTTTTCCTATATAGCTCGTAATATTGCTCGTATTTATGAATATGGGAATTTTTTTATCTTTAAAATAAATTGTGTTAGCGATACCTCACCTATTAGGTGGCTGATTATGCCACACCGGAATCTTTATAATATAAAACAGACAGGCCTCCAAAAAGAAACTTTTAGAGACCTGTTTGTTTTATATGTTATTTAGGCACTTTTACCACAGCATGTTTTATACTTTTTGCCGCTTCCACATGGGCATGGATCATTTCTGCCTACTTTTTCTTTTTTTGTAACTGGCTTTGCCGCTAAACTTGTATCCTCGTGATTGGTAGCAATAGGTTCTGCAACTCTTTCACGTTTAATTTCTTGGTTGACAATAATTCTTACATGATAAAGTGCTTTGACTGTTTCTTCTTGTATATTTTCTATCATCTCACCAAAAATATCAAAGCTTAAGAAACGATACTCTACCAACGGATCTCTTTGACCATAGGCTTGAAGATTAATACCTTGCTTCATTTGATCCATATTATCCAAGTGATCCATCCATTTTTGATCGATTACTTTTAAAAGCAGCACTCTTTCTATTTCTCTAAACTGCTCGCCTATTTCCAGCTCTTTCTTTTCATATAACTTTTCAGCTTGTTCACCAAGAAGGTTTTTTAAATTTTCTGCTGTAAGCTCTTCTTGCTCCTCTTTAGTGAAAGTCATAGCTTCAAATGGGATAATCGTACGAAGGTGCTCCATCATACTTGCTATATCCCAGTCTTCTGCATATTCGATGCCATTCGTGCAATTATCGACAGCTTTGTTTACTACTTCTTTAGCCATCTCTACAATCTTATCTCTTAAATTTTCATTTTTAAGCACTTTAAAACGTTCAGCATATATGATTTCTCTTTGTTCGTTCATAATCTTATCGTATTCTAACAAATGTTTACGAACTGAGAAGTTATTACTTTCCACTTTAGTCTGTGCTCTTTCTATTGCTTTTGAAAGAATCTTATGCTCAATAGGCTCGTCATCTGGAAGGCCTAATGCATCAAACATCCTCAAAGTGGCTTCTGGTGTAAACAGTCTCATAAGATCATCTTCAAGTGCCAGATAAAATTTTGACTCACCTGGGTCTCCCTGACGGCCTGAACGACCTCTTAACTGATTGTCAATACGTCTTGATTCATGACGCTCTGTACCAATTATTTTAAGACCACCCAGTTCTTGTACGCCTTCTTCTAACTTGATATCTGTTCCACGGCCTGCCATATTGGTCGCAATGGTAACGCCGCCTTTTTTTCCTGCCTCAGCAACAATCTCTGCTTCTTTTGCATGGTACTTCGCATTAAGCACTTGATGCTTAACGCCTTCTCTTTTAAGAAGTGTACTTAAGAGCTCTGACGTATCAATCGTTACAGTACCTACAAGCACTGGCTGACCCTTAGCATTTGCTACTTTGATATCTTCAATCACTGCTCTAAACTTTGCTTCTTCTGTTTTAAAGACCACGTCTGGATGATCAATACGTTTAATAGGTTTGTTAGTAGGAATAACAATAACATCCATACCGTAGATATCTCTAAACTCGTTTTCCTCTGTAAGGGCTGTTCCTGTCATACCTGCTTTTTTAACATATTTATTGAAATAGTTTTGGAAAGTAATAGTGGCTAGTGTCTGACTTTCCTTTTTAACCTCTACCCCTTCTTTTGCTTCAATAGCCTGGTGAAGTCCATCTGAGTATCTACGTCCATCCATCAGACGCCCTGTAAACTCGTCTACTATAATAATTTCGCCTTCATCACTTACTATATAATCTTTTTCTCTGTGCATCAGATTGTGTGCTTTAAGAGCTATTGTAATATGATGCTGAATATCCATATGTTCTGGATCTGCAAGGTTCTCTATGCCAAAGTACTGTTCAGCTTTTTTAACACCTTCTGCCGTAAGTGTAACTGTCTTTTGTTTTTCATCAACTACGAAATCGCCTTCTTCTTCTATCTCTTCCCTCATAAGTGTAGACATTGCCGTCTCTTCACCTAAAAGTTTACCTTTTTTAAGTCTGCGTACAAAAATATCTGCTGCTTTATAAAGATGTGTTGATTTTGAACCTGCACCTGAAATGATAAGTGGTGTTCTTGCTTCGTCAACAAGTACAGAGTCCACCTCGTCGATTACTGCGTAATGCAGGTCTCTTTGAACCATTTCTTCTGCATAAAGCACCATGTTATCTCTTAAATAGTCAAATCCATATTCATTATTGGTACCATAAGTGATATCACAGTTATAAGCAGCTCTTCTATCTGAATTTTCCATATTACTTAAAATACATCCTACTGTTAATCCTAAGAAGGTATAGATTTGTCCCATCCACTCAGAGTCACGTTTTGCTAGGTAATCATTAACCGTAACAACATGTACACCTTTTCCTTCAAGTGCATTAAGATACACAGGAAGTGTTGCAACTAAAGTTTTTCCTTCTCCAGTCCTCATCTCAGATATACGTCCATTATGAAGGATAACACCTCCAATAAGCTGTACTCTAAAATGCTTCATATTAAGTACACGGTATGCAGCTTCTCTACATACTGCATAGGCTTCTGGCAAAATATCATCAAGCGTTTCGCCCTTTTCAAGACGTTCTTTGAACTCAGGAGTTTTTGCCTGAAGCTCCTCATCTGTTAGTTTTTGTATAGCCTCATCAAAGGCTTCTATTTGGTTTACGATGGGTTCTATTCTTTTTAATTCTCTCTCGGAATGACTTCCAAAAATTTTATCAAGTAATTTCAAAACTTTCACCCTCTTCTAATATTTAGATACTCTCTATGCTAATGTTCATTTTAGTCATATATGTAAACAACTATCATTAAGTATAGCAAATATTCCACACTATTACAACCTCGCACATTATCCAATTGTACCCATTCTGTTAGAAAAAATACAGGCTTTTGTTAAGATATTTATTTATAGCGTAAATGAGGTCATTTCTTCCTCTAATTTTTGTACACTTGACTGAGTCTTTCCAGCTATTTGATTGGTGTTTTCAGCCATGTCTTTTAGTTTTTCTACAATGTCAGCCGTTTCTACAGCTCCTTCTCCAGCTCCTTGTTTAACCTGTTCAGTAGCTGATAAAATCTCTTCTGTTGAAGCCAGCAGTTCTTCCGCCATCGCGCTTAAATCTACGACAATACTATCAATATCTCCTGCATCTTTGCTGTAGCTTTCAGCTACCTCCAGAATTTTTTTATAATCTTCCTGAATATCTGTTGATACATATTTAAACAAATGATTTGAACTTTGAGTTAGATTTTCAACAGCTCCTGTAACCTTAACTGTTGTCTCCTGTATTTTTACAGCTGCTTCTTTTGACTGTTCTGCAAGCTTTTTGATTTCATCCGCAACCACTCCAAAACCTCTTCCCGCATCCCCTACTCTGGCAGCTTCTATAGCCGCATTGAGAGCAAGCAGATTAGTCTGTGCTGTAATCTGCATAATAAGGTCTGATAACAGATGAATTTGATCAACCACCTTTGCATTTTCAATAGCTGCTTCTAGTTCCTGTCTCGTCTCTAAAATAACTTGTTCTGCGCGCTCTTTGGCAACGGTAAAACTTTCTTTTATTTCAACTGCCTTATGGTTGATATCCCCTGACGCTACCGTTCCTTTCTGAGCTGCATCAGCTATCACCTCTGCGACCTTTTTAATCTCCATAGCGGATAAACTCATATTTTCTGTTGCCGCTGCCGACTCCTGAAGTCCACATGCCACCTTGTGAGTTGATTCTGATATATGTTCCATGTCGAGGTTAAGCTCTGCAATGTCTTGGCTCACATCTTCAATAACAACCTTTACATTGCCTGTCTGATTCTTTATCTTGCCCAATAAGTCTTTTAGAGCATATTGCATTTGTTTTAATGTTCTCGAAACCTCTCCAAACTCATCTTTTCTTTTTAGCATAGACTCGCTTACTTCCAAAGTAAAATCTCCCTTGGCAATAAGCTTTAATTCGCTCGTTAAAATCTTTAGGGGTTTTGTAATACTGTAAGTAATAATCATACAAATGATTAAGATAACAACCCCCATAACACCTGCTGCGCCATATAATACCTTAGTCATTTTCTCAATTGAATGACTGCTTACCTTTTCAATCTCTTTAATCTCTTTATTGGTTAAAGCCGCTAATTTTTCTATAGCTTCTCTGTGAGCTTCATATGCTTGTGCCATCTTGCCAGTTAATATCTCTAAAGCTAAAGCTTTATCCCCTTCACGGACCGCTGGAATAAGTTCTTTTCTTCTTAATGTAAAAAATTGTATAGCAGGCTGATAGGATTGCACTGTTAAAATATCCTTATTTTCTCCTTCCGGAAGTCCTTGTTTCCAATAGAGATGTCTCTTGATATACTTATCTTCTAGTGCATCGCCTTTTTTGATAATAGCTTCTATATCTTCTTTATCCTCTTCGTTTACAAGCTCATAAGATATTAAATAAGACTCTACAATAAACTCTGCCGGCGGCAATATATCCGCAATTAAATCTTTAGATTTAATAATCTGTTTATAGATCGGCCCCTCTACCTTAACCTGTGATAAAATTTCGAATGAATACACCCCAAATAAACTCAACCCTGTAACAAATAAAACGATAATAAGTGCTATTTTATATCTCACTTTTAACTTATTAAACAGGTTCATTTTCAATACCTCCTCTTATATGTATGATAACTTCGTAATTCTCTTTATTTCCACAAACACATTTATGTTAATATAATTTTATATATTTTTCAACCCCTTCAGAAAAAACAGTATTTTTCAAAAAACAAAAAAGTGTTTCTATTTTGGCACCCAAAGTACCTTTAGAAACACTTCTTTGTATTTGCTGGATATCTATTTAATTTGATTAACTTAAAGTTGGTTCAATAAGTCCATAAGTGCCATTTTTTCTTTTATAAACCACATTAACTTCTTCTGTATGAGCATCTAAGTAAACAAAGAAGTTATGTCCTACGAGCTCCATCTGCAGCACAGCTTCTTCCGCATCCATAGGTTTGATTGCAAATTTCTTTCTTCTATCTATCTTTATTGCTTCCTCTGCTTCTTCTGTCTGCTGCATAAAAGCTGGTGTAAAAGCTACAGTATTATTATTTCTGTGTTTAGCTCTTAATTTATTCTTATATTTATTAACTTGTTTTTCTATAATATCTACTGCGTCATCAATAATATTATACATATTTTTGCCTTCTACTTCAGCTCGGAGCACAGAACCATTAAATAAAATAGTTATTTCAATGATATGATTAAATTTTTCTACTATAAGTGTTACTTGTGCTTCCACATCTTCATTAAAAAACTTGTCTAACTTAACTAATTTTTCAGCTACTGCATTTTTTAATGCTTCTGTAAGTTCAATGTTTTTTCCACTAATGATGTATCTCATAATCATCTCTCCTCTCAACCAAATCATATCACTTCGATGAAATGGTTATACTATCTATTATTCGATAAGAAATGCCTATTTCCTTTTTATAAACCCAAAATATTTTATGTTATTTAAATTTCTCTTCTAATAAATGACTTAATCTTTTTATGTTATCTATTTATTTTTAAAAAGTACTGTTAAAAAATTTTTATACTTATTAAGTAAAACGATAAATAGTGGAACTCCTACCAAAGTAATGACTACAAACTCCCCTAAAGCAACCTGGCCCATTGTAAGCCACAGCGGCAGATTAAACATTTTATATAATAGATAACCTATAATCACGCCATTAAATATAGTTGGCCACAAAGAAGCTATAACAAGACCCATTTTACTTTGTTTTGTTATCTTTCCAGTTATGGCAATGGCTACAACGCTTATAAATGTGGCTGGTGTGCCCATCAGTGCATCCGGCAAACCGTTTGGCCCTAATAAATTAGCTAAAAAACACCCTAATGTAAGACCACCTATATAAATAGGATCAAAAAAAGCAAGAAGTGTCATGACCTCCGATACTCGAAATTGGATATTACCATAGCTCATAAAAGCAAGTCCTAAGGTAACTACTGTATAAACTGCTGCTATTGCTGCTGTCTTTACAATGATTTTGGTTGTAATATTCATAGTTTATCTCCTCATTTAATTATTTTGCATATTCAAGTCTTGTTATACTTTATCTCTGTAAAAAGAAAACAAAAAAATCGTAGGATATAATCCTACGATAAACATACATACTAAACTTAGCTCCCCAATATGTATAAAAGCTAATCTTATTTACCGTAGTTTTGTTTAAAGACAGGAGGTTTACGAACTGTCCTATGCAATTTTCTTTTCCATTATAAAAGCAACTGCTTTATTTAGCAAGCACTTTATGATGATTCCGTTTATTTCCTTGTCAGATCTGAAAATTGTTTTTTATTGTTACATCATCCTCTGTACCCACATGCGAGATAGTTTTCACACGTGAGGTAGTTATCACATGTGAATTACTTCTCACATGCATATATTCTGATAGAATAACGCTGGAGAATATAAGCACAGACCCTATAATAACATTGATTGTAACACGGTCATCCAGCAATATAACCGAAAAAACAATCCCGAATACAGATTCCATACACAATATAATAGCCGCCCTAGAAGAAGAGGTGTATTTTTGTCCTATAGTCTGAAATAAGAAGGCAATAAAGGTACTAAACACACCCAAGTAGACAACTGGTACAGTCATCTGAACAGTTATTTCTGTTGGTGGCTTCTCAAATATAAAAGCAAAAATAAAAGCTAAAACACAACAAACTATCATTTGAGTAATAGCTAAAATAATGATATCTCCTTTTTTTGAAAAATGCCCTAAAGATGTGATATGACCTGCAAAAACTAACGCACATAATATCCCTAATACTTCACCTATTCCCAGACTAAAGCCCATGTCTTTTGTAAGATTTAAAAAGCTAAAGCCTACTATCGCTATAAGTCCTGCCATGATGTTATAACTTTTAATACGTTCTTTATAGATGATAAACACTAAAAAAGGTACCATAATCACATTAAGGGCTGTTAAAAAAGCTAACTTGCCTACACTTAAATACATTGCACCTATAGTCTGAAAAGTAAAACCTAAAAATAATAGAGTTCCCACAACCATGCCTGATATCCAATCCTGCTTTGTAATGCTTTTTAATTTTTTCCAAAAAACTACAATAAGCATGATAGATGCTATGGCAAACCTTATGCCTATCATATAAAAAGGACTAAGGGTTTCAAGAGATTTTTGTACCCCAATAAAGCCCCCGCCCCATACCAGTGCTGTAATACAGAGTAAAAGATCTCCGAACCACGGTGGTAACTGTTTTGTCGTTTTCATACTTCCTCCTAATGTCTATTCTTCTATTTCACTAAGCTGTGGAATAGCCTGTATTGCTCCATATTTTTCAGTGGTTTTTGCTCCTACTTTATTAGCTATTGTAATAATTTTCTTCATACATGCTTTGTCTAATAAAGCTTCTTTGGGATAATCAAGTTCAGCGACCTGTGCTAACACAGCCCCTATATAGGCATCTCCCGCTCCTGTTGCATCAACCATTTTGACTGGTATACT
>JARBTY010000014.1 GCA_029239935.1 Clostridia bacterium
AAACAGAATCTGGACTAGAGATACTTATACATGTTGGAATGGATACAGTAGAGCTAAAAGGTGATGGTTTTAAAAGAATAGCTGAAGTCGATACTAAGGTAAAAAAAGGGGATGTCTTACTGGAGGTAGACTTAGAGAGAATAAAAGTATTAGGAAAACCGACTATCACACCGTTTATTATTACCAATATGGAAGAAGCAGATATAACTTATATGGCTGAAGGGAAAGCGGCGGCAGGGGAAACTGTCGTGATGAAAGTGAAGGTCAAAAAGGAGAAGAAGTAATGAAAAGAATATTTGATCTTACTCTGAAAGACATAACAAAGATGGATGCAATAGACCTAAAGGAAACAATAAAAGCTTCAGAAGGCAGAACTATTATGGCAGAAGTCATAGTTAGCTATACCCCTTATATTAAGGGCGTTTCCAATATAGAAATGGCTGCTGGGTTTGGAGCTGATATGATCACTTTAAACGTCTTTGACTTTGAAAAGCCTTTTATATTTGGGATCGATGATGAACAGTTAGATCTCCTAGGAGGATTTGAAGACTATTTATCTAAAGTCCCTGATATCATCAAAAGCAATAGTCAAGATAAGGACTATATTGCACGTATCAAAAACTTAACAGGAAGATTTTTAGGTGTTAATTTAGAGCCAGTCCCAGAAGGGACACACTATAAAACAGGACTGCAGTTAAATAAAGCAAATCTGGAAGCTGTTAAGAGATATGGATTTGACTATATTATGATAACTGGAAACCCTAATACTGGTGTTAATCATGACACTATCAAAGAGGGGATTGCACTTGCTAAAAAGATCTTGGGGAATGAAGTGCTTATTATTGCAGGTAAAATGCATGGAGCAGGATCTGGTAATATAGAAAGTAAGGATACACTTACCCAGTTTGTTCAGGCAGGGGCTGATGTTATACTATTTCCAGCACCAGGAACAGTACCAGGATTTGATGTGAACAGGGTAAAGGAAATGACAGATGCAGTGCATGGGGCAGGGGCTCTCGCGATGTCTGCTATAGGAACATCGCAGGAGGGTGCGAGTCAGGCAGTTATTGAGAACTTCGGAATTATGTCAAAAATGGCTGGGGTAGATATTCAGCATATTGGAGACTGCGGATCATTTGGAATGGCGCTTCCGGAGAATATCATGGCTCTGTCGGTAGCTGTAAGGGGAATAAGGCATACTTATAAAAGAATGGCATTATCTATTAATAGATAATGCCATTCTTTTATAGTTTTGTATAGTCAGGACTTATATATTTCATGGGTCTTGTATCACTGGTTGGAAGTCCAGTCAAATAAGAAATATTAGGCAATAATTCCTTGAATTCACTTGAGGAGATTTTAGATGTACTAAAATCGAAAGCAGCTTGCAGCAAGAGTGAACTTTTTTTAATAGCATTTCTCAAAATATCATTAAAGCTAAAGATATAAAGGTTACCAGTAACAGGATGCTGCCATACTTTTTTATTGTCATTCATGTAATCAATACCAGGATTAACACAATTGTGATAAGAAAAGGATGACTTAAGAAGGCTTAATTGCTTAGGTAATAATGGGGCAGCAGCTCCGGCGAAGGCTTTTTTTGCACCGAGCATATCATAGGTAAGCATAAAGTAGCTTCTGGCATCTTTATAGGACTTTTTAAATATATTACCGCCGTTGTTAATGCCGTATATTAAAAATAAGGCTTCATCATACATGCTTAGTATACTGTAAGGGAGAGATAGGTTTTTGAGTATATGATGATGGACTTTGAATTGATGTGCCTTTAATCCAAATTTTTGTTCTAAGAGAAGATAATCAATGGCAAGTTCTATCTTTTTGTGAAGTGTTTTATATTTTATTGTATCAGCAGTTTCGTCATATCTGCCTCCTAAATAGAATATATAAGGATGAGCCATGGAATCTAAAATATAGTGGCATATAAAACCACTTAAATAACTAAGTGCTTCATTAAACTCAGCTGAGTTTGTGTCATAACGTTTGAGATAAGACAAAGAAGACATTAAAAAATCACCTGTTTTATCTGTATGCATTTTAAAGCCGATATACGCTTTGGAGTCTTTTTTGGGCACTGTATTATAATACATGAGATCAGGACCTTGAAGACCAATTAGAAACATATTTTTGTTTTCTTTTATAATTTTGTAGAGAGGGGATTGTTTTATACCCTGAGAGGCATCAAGTCCAAATAGATAGTGGGTAATAATATCAGGCATTCTAAAAACTCCTTTATTTTACTAAGTATATTCAGTATAGCACCATATGATTTTAAGTGATAGAGGCGTTTTTAATAAAAAAAACTCCTTTACTAAGGAGTTTTTGGATATATTATTAATCTTATTCATGTTACTTATTTTCTTTGATTTCTTTAGCTTCTTTGTCACTTGCAGACATGGTTTTTACATTAAAGTATAAGAGTACAGCCATCATTAAGAATACTAAAAAACCAAATCGTATATCACGATTAAAAAAAGCTATAGCAGATACCCCTAAGATACCACTAATACCGTACAAAGTCACAACGGCTTGCTTTTGTGTATAACCTCTGTCGACTAATCTGTGGTGAAGATGCCCTCGGTCAGGAGACATAATAGGTTTTCCAGCTAAAAATCTTCTTATAATTGCGAAGGCTGTATCAAAAATAGGAAGTCCCAGCACTAAAACTGCAACGAAGATGGCTGCGATGGTATAACCTTTAAGAAGACCTAAAATAGACGTTATACCTAACGTGAAACCTAAAAACGTTGATCCTGTATCTCCCATAAAGATAGAAGCTGGATTAAAGTTGTAAGGTAAGAAACCAATACATGCCCCAGCCAGTGTAGCTGTTAAAATAACTCCAGGAAGATAGCCCGTATAAATAGAGAGGACCATAAGTGATAAAGAAGCAATCGAAGATACTCCGGCTGCTAGTCCATCGAGACCGTCAATAAGGTTTACAGCATTTGTTATCCCGACAATCCAAAGAATTGTAGCAGGGATAGAAAATATGTTTGTATAGACTGGATTACTACCTATAAAAGGAATAAAGAAAAAGTCAATTCTTATGCCGCAAAGGGCTACAACTGCAGCAGCTGCGATTTGTACTAAAAATTTTAGTTTAGCATTTAGCTCATAAATATCATCAAAAAAACCTAATAAAAAGATTGTGCAGCAGCCTATAGTAATCCCGAAGATTTGCTTCCAGTTAATGATTGGCATCACAGGCAGAATAATAAAAATGATAAAAAAAGTTATCATAAAGCCTGCAAAAATGGCGATGCCTCCCATTCTGGGGATAGGTTTCTTGTGCATATCACGTTTTCTAGGTTTAGCAATGGCCCCTACTTTAAATGCTACCTTCTTTGCTAAAGGGGTAGTAAAAAATGAGATCAAAAATGCTAATACAAAAGCCATTATACAGAGAGCTACATAGCCCATATTGTTCATCTCCTTAAGTATGTAAACAGTACTTAATAATTATAGTGTATACGTATATAAGTTGTGATATTCTCGAATCTCTGAATAGAGTATGTCAAATATTTCATAAAGCATTATTACAATTGTTCATTAAACTTTGTGAGCAGGATACCAGCTTCAGTGAGAAGCTCAGAAGCCAAGGTATCTGGATAATCTCCCTCATAAATAATATGCGACAGACCTGCATTAATGATAAGTTTTGCGCATAGGCTGCAAGGCTGATTCGTTACATAAATAGTAGCATCTTTCATAGATATACCATGTTGCGCTGCCTGAGCTATAGCATTTTGTTCTGCGTGAAGAGCACGACAAAGTTCGTGCCTTTCACCAGAAGGAACCTTTAACTTTTCTCTTAAACAGCCAATCTCGCTGCAATGCTTGCAATTCGTAGGAGCGCCGTTATATCCAGTTGATAAAATTCTTTTATCTTTTACGACAACTGCGCCTACTTGTCTTCGCATACAAGTGGAACGAGTCTTAACTAAATGAGCGATTTCCATAAAATATTTATCCCAAGATGGACGCACAGCTAATCCTCCTTAAAAATATTATTTTGTTCCAAATAATCTGTCACCGGCATCACCAAGACCTGGCACAATATAGGCATGGTCATTTAATTTTTCATCAAGAGAAGCTACATAAATGTTAACATCTGGATGTGCTTTTTGAAGTGTATTTAAGCCTTCAGGAGCAGCGATTAGACATAAGAAACTAACATTTTTAGCACCACGGTCTTTAATAAACTGAATAGCAGCTACAGCTGAACCACCTGTAGCAAGCATAGGATCAAGAACGAAGAAATCTCTTTCTTCAACGTCTTGAGGTAACTTGCAGTAGTATTCAACTGGATTTAATGTTTCAGGATCTCTGTATAAACCAATGTGACCTACTTTAGCTGTTGGTACAAGGTCAAGCATACCATCAACCATGCCAAGTCCAGCGCGTAAAATAGGAACGATACTAAGATTTTTACCTGCAATACGTTTGCCCACAGCATGTCCAACAGGAGTTTCTACTTCATAATCTTCAAGCGGAAGATCTCTTGTTGCTTCGTAGCACATAAGCTGCGCAATTTCTCTTACCAGCTCGCGAAATTCTTTTGATCCAGTCTCTTTGTTTCTTAAACGTGAAACCTTGTGTTGAATAAGTGGATGATCCATGATAAATACTTTGCTCATTTTTAATATTCCTCCTAATAAATGATAATTTTTTTATACGATAATTTTTGATATATGATAATTTAATGGACAATTGTCAATTAACAATTTTCAATTTTATTTATTCTGTTTACATGACGCTCATCGTTCGAAAATGGTGTTGATAAAAAGGTATCTACTACTTTTAAGGCATGTGAAGGACCAATAACGCGCCCGCCTAAAGCAAGCACATTAGCATTGTTATGAAGACGCGTTGCTTCAGCTGAAAAGACATCATGGCAAAGAGCACATCTAATACCAGAAACTTTATTTGCAGCAATCGAGATACCAATTCCTGTTCCGCATATAAGAATACCTTGTGTACATTCTCCATTTAGGATGGCAGCTGTAACTGCCTTAGCATAGTCTGGGTAATCAACAGCCTCGTCACTAAAACACCCAAAATCCTTAAATGAGACGCCTTTCGATGTAAGATGCAGGATAATTTCCTGTTTAAGTGCAAAACCGCCATGGTCACTTCCAATTGCTATCATAGTTTTTCCTCCAATTTCATTATATTATACTTTAACTTCGTTGTAACTATATATTATTTTAATCCATTATTACTATAATACATTTTTCAAATTTGTAAATAGAGTTTGCTGATAAGCAGCTCAATCTCAGACAAAGTTTGTCTGTAGGTTTCTAAGGAACCGCCAAATGGATCAGAGATGTTTCTGCCTGCATTCACATATTCAAATAATGCATAAGTTTGTTTTGACAAAAAAGGATATCTAGCTAAAATGGCTTCTTTATGTGACAAACTCATGGTAAGAATAAGAGAGTCTTCCTCTACAAGATCAGGTGTAAATGCCATGGAATAATGAGAAGAGGGATCTATACTCTTTTCACTAAGGAGCGTATAAGCATGATGCGAAATAGGCATTGGTGCATATACGCCAAGACCGGCAGATAACACTTCAACATCTGATTTTTTGTCTTTTTGAATCATATCCTGCAGCAAAAATTTTGCCATTGGACTGCGGCAAGTATTACCCGTACATACAAATATAATTTTCATCACAATGTCTCCTTTTTGCCTTTATACAGTGATAATATGATGCGCCGCTGATTTTTCAAGCCGATTCATAATGGCATCCCCTATGCCTGTTTTGGGGAAGGCGAGAGAATAAACTGTATCTATATGGGAATCATCGAAGGCTCTAAGCTGTTCAAATAAGTTTGCTGCTATGGTACTTAGATCATCTAACGTTCCAGCACTTAGGACAAGATCAGCATGGAATAAGTGCTTTGTTTCATCAGTAGCTAATACACCCACAGTCTTACCTTGCTTTTTATCATTTTGTACCAGAGAATGAATTTTACAGGCTACATCACCCAGGGTTCCTTTGACAATAAAGACTTCAGCATTTGGAGAGTAGTGAGTATATTTCATACCTGGAGCTTTGGGAAGTAAGTCCTGTGATAAGGAGTGACTAATTGCAGGATCTACATGTACAGTTCCCAAAACTTTTTCTAACATTTCATAAGTAACGCCCCCGGGTCTAAGAATAGTAGGAACCTCTGAGGTAGTATCTAAGACAGTAGACTCAACGCCGAATTCTGAGTTTCCACCATCAATGATAGCCTCTATTTTGCCGTTTAAGTCTTCAATAACTCTTGATGCATTGGTCGGACTAGGTTTTCCAGAGGTATTAGCGCTAGGAGCAGCTAGCGGCGTGTTTGATAAACTGATAAGACGCTGCATAATTGGATGGGAGGGTAGCCTGATGGCAACTGTTTCAAGACCTCCTGTTACTATTTTAGGCACAATGCTGCTCGCTTTAAAAATAAGCGTAAGCGGGCCTGGCCAAAAGGCATTTATGAGTAACTGAGCCTTTGGAGAGACCTCTTTGACTAAAGGGTCAAGCATAGCTCTATTTGCAATATGTACAATAAGGGGATTGTCATTAGGTCTGCCTTTGGCCCTAAAAATATTGGATACAGCTACTTCATTTAGTGCATCAGCACAAAGGCCATAAACGGTCTCGGTTGGGGATGCCACTAAACCACCGTTCTTAATCATATCAGATGCTATATTTAAATCATTTAAGTTAGAAATAATGACTGTTTTCATTAAAAAACTCCTATTTTTCTAAAAGGTATTAATCTGCCATATAGTATAACACAAAAGACAAGCAAAAATAACATAAACAGCTAAATTTTGTTTATATAAAAAGAGTGTAGCATAAAACACTACACCCTATGTATTTAAGCCTCTTGAAATTTAGAATCTTCTCTTGACAAGACAGAAATAGTAACATGAGAAAGATTTACGAGAAGTTCCTCATATACGCCCTCGTTACAGGCAAAGCCATTGCCTGCAAATCCATTGCTTATAGGAGCTTCACCTATTATTAAATGTGTTATATGATTATCTTTAATAAAATCTATGATAGTTTGAGTAATATTGTTGCTGCATAAAAAATGAACTTCTCCTCCTAATTCGCAGCCATAATCAAATAAGTTTTCAAGTAAGCTGCTGCTCTCAGGATTATCAAAGATAGTTTCTCCCTTCCTAATATGTAAAATATGGAGAGGAGCCTCTATACCGTTTGCTAAGGCAGATCCCTCAGAAATGAGACGACGACTATTTTCTTGAATAGTAATACATACGAGCACCTTTTCTTCCATTACAGTCCCTCCTTGATATAGGGTATAACTACATTACTTATTATACCATAAACTATCCTTATAAATATGAATAAAAAGTAAACAAATTATTTGGGATTAAACTCATAAGGATTTTAGAATAAAAAAGCAGGGATGGAAGCTTCCATCCCAGTCATTCATTTATTTAATTAAAACAATGTATTTCCGGACATAGGAGGGTAGTGACATAAGGTGTAAACATATTTTCGCATACGCCTTTTATATAACTCATTGAGAAGGAGAGGATAAATTAGCATATATAGGTTACTGCGATTCGTATATCTATGATTGCCGTTCGTTTCGAATTCCTTTAGGGTGTCTGGGGAGTCGTCGTTAATTTCCATATAAATGATATCTGCCATGCTGTCTATGGTCGCACTAGATGGATAGACATCATAAATTGGACTTGTAGTATAATCTTGTGAATCCAGGTACTTCTGAACGTAGTAGTGAATCTTTTGACAAAAAGGGGGATAGTTTTTCATTAGGAAACTACTTTCTAATTCGTCATATTGTGCTTGTAATGTGAGCTCAGAAGTCAATATATCCACTGGGTTATATAATGTAGCAACGCTGTCTGTAGTATTATTCTCCAAGGGCAGCACCTCCTTAAGATCGAATAATATACTACCATTATATTACAGTAATGTAAAAAGGTTACTACTTCCTTGAAAGATTTAATTTATTAAGATCCCAGATCTCGGACGCATATTGAAGGATTGTACGGTCTGAACTAAATTTACCCGAGCATGCAGTATTAATGACAGCCATCTTAGTCCAGTTTGCTTTATCGCCATAGGCTGTATCAATTCTTTTTTGCGTATCATGATAGCCCCTTAGATCTTTTAGTATAAAATAAGGATCTGCTAAATTATCACCTGCTCTATTTAAGAGAGATTCATAAAGTTCTCTAAATAAATCAGGGATCGTATGCTCAATCGTACCATTAATAAGCTGCTTGAGTATTCTGTGGATGTCTTGGTCGTTATTGTAGATATCCCAAGGATTATAATGACCTGACTTATAAAGGCCAAGCACCTCTTCGCAAGTAAGACCAAAAATAAATATATTATCTTCTCCGACTTCTTCGTAAATTTCAATATTAGCACCATCAAGTGTGCCAATAGTTAATGCACCATTTAACATAAATTTCATGTTGCTTGTGCCAGAAGCTTCTTTACTTGCAGTTGAAATTTGTTCGCTGACATTGGCTGCTGGTATAATAACCTCAGCATTAGATACATTGTAGTTTTCTATAAATACAACAGTAAGATATTTTCTAACTACAGGATCATTATTTACAAGATTCGCAACAGAGTTGATAAGCTTGATAATGAGTTTTGCTCTTGTATAACCAGGGGCAGCTTTAGCACCAAATATAAAGGTTCTAGGAACATAGGTGCCGTTTGGATTATCTTTAATTTCATTATAGAGCATAAGGATATTAAGGACATTCATGAGCTGACGCTTGTATTCGTGGAGTCTTTTAACTTGAACATCAAATATAGAATGAGGATTAATCATTATGCCCTGATGATTTTTGATATAATCTGCCAGTCTTACTTTGTTATGGAATTTAATATCATTATATTCTTTGCAAAAGGCTGCATCCTCTGCATAAGGCAATAACTTTTTAAGTTCTATAAGGTCGGTATACCACTTATCACCTATAGTATTTGTAATAAGACTTGCAAGCTCAGGGTTCGCATGGCCAAGCCAGCGCCTTTGAGTAATACCATTTGTTTTATTATTAAATTTCTGCGGATAAATGCGATAGAAGTTTTTAAGAACATCATTCTTTAGTATTTCAGTATGAATAGCTGCAACACCATTTACAGAAAAGCTTCCAACGATTGCAAGATATGCCATTCTGATTTTTCCTTCTGATATGATGCTCATATCATGAATGAGGTTTTCAGATAGATGATGAGTATCTCTAAGCTCTATACAAAAACGTCTGTTAATTTCTTCAATGATCTGATAAACACGAGGGAGGAGCTTGGTAAATAAGTCAACAGGCCAAGCCTCAAGCGCCTCTATCATAATCGTATGATTGGTATAAGCACAAGTGCGGGTTGTGATATCAAAAGCTTCTTCCCAGCCAAGCTGTTCTTCGTCAACTAAGATTCTCATAAGTTCTGCGACAGCTATTGCAGGGTGTGTATCATTCATTTGGAAAACAACCTTTTCAGGAAGAAGATAAATATTGCCATGGGCCTTTTTGAACTTAGAGATAGCTAGCTGTACTGTGGCAGACACAAAGAAGTATTGCTGCTTAAGTCTAAGTTCCTTACCTTGGTAATGATTGTCATTAGGGTAAAGGATTTCAACTAAAGTTTTAGCAAGGGTCTGCTGCTCAACTGCTTTTTGATAAGCTCCCTGATCAAAGAAACGAAGAATAAATTTTTGAGGGGCTTCGGCGTCCCAGAGCCTTAGAGCATTTACAAAACCATTTTTATACCCAACTATCGGCATATCATAGGGAATAGCAAGAACAGACTCATAGTTTTCTTGGATAAAATGTCTTCTGCCGTATTCATCTTCGTAAGATGAAATAGTTCCTCCAAATCTTACTTCCTGTGCGCTGTCGGTACGTTTAACTTCCCAAGCGTTACCATATCTTAGCCAGTCATCAGGATGTTCAACTTGGTAACCATCTTCTATTTGCTGTCTGAAGATACCGTAGTTATAACGAATACCGCATCCA
The DNA here is from genome assembly GCA_029239935.1 of Clostridia bacterium. The sequence continues at coordinate 10,036 of JARBTY010000014.1, forward strand.
TAAGCAGGATAAGAGAGCGTGGAGAGTGAGTCCATAAAACAAGCAGCGAGACGGCCAAGACCTCCGTTGCCAAGACCAGCATCTGGCTCTTCTTCTTCAATCAGGTCTAAATTAATCTTAACATTAAGCTCGTGCAAAACCTCATTTACCTCATCCATAATCCCCATATTGACAAGGTTGCTTCCAAGAGCACGACCAACTAAAAATTCCATTGATAAATAATATAAAGTCTTTGGAGCTTTTTGATTATACGCTCTTTGTGTGGCTATCCAATCATCGGTAATAATATCTCTGACTGCAAAGGCTACAGCTTGATAAAGTTCTTGAGGAGTAGCATCTTCAAGTGCTTTACGTGAAAAATTTCTAATATGATCGAGTATTTCTTCCTTGAATTTTTCTTTATTAAATGCATATGCCATAATATACCTCCATAATATAGTGTTAATTTTAAAGGGTAGGTTAATTCAGAGTAAAATGAAAATAAAAACAATTAATATACATTATACAATAAAATATGCATTAGTATATATCATTCTGTGTTAAATTTTCTTTAAAGATCAAGAAAGGCCGTAAGTGCTTTGCAAGTATAAATAAAGTCCTCTTTAGTCACGAGTTCGCGAGCTGAGTGCATACTTAAAATAGGGGTTCCGATATCTATTGAGCGAATAGGCACATGAGAGGCAGATACCGGGCCAATAGTAGAGCCCCCCTTTTCATCAGAGCGGTTAACAAAGACCTGATAGGGAATAGCATGGGCCTTGCATAGAGCGCCAAAAACACTATAGGAGTCACTGTCTGTTGTGTAATTAAAGTTTGAATTTACCTTGATTGCAGGACCTTTTCCGGGAAGAACTTTATTGGTAGGATCACTTTTCTCCGGATAGTTTGGGTGCATGAGATGAGCTACATCAGCAGAAATCATAAATGAATTCTGAACGGCAATAAAGAATTCTTCGCGGGATTTTTCTAAAGCAAGCATGATGCGTTCTAACGTATGGGCTAAAAACGGGGAATCAGCTCCTTGTTTGGTACGACTTCCTATTTCTTCATTATCGAAGCATGCAAACAGTGAAATGCCTCTATGAGAAGAGGTATTTATTATTGCCTTTAAGGCACTATAAGTCATACATAGATCATCAAGTCTAGGAGCAGATATAAATTCATCATGAAAACCAACAGAGGTACTTTTTTCAAAAGGATATAGAAATAAGTCCATATCTAATATATCTTCTATAGGTCTGTTTGTTTCCTTACTAATAAGTTCTTGAAGAAGATTTCTATTTGTTGTTTCATTTAAGTAGGCAAGAATAGGAAGTGTGTCTTTTTGCTTATTAATGCTAACCCCAGTATTCACATCTCTATTCATATGAATAGCTAAGTTAGGAATAATAAGGAGAGGCTTATTTAGATTGACAAGTTCACTTTCAGGAGAGAGCGGACTTGAACCTTTAAAAGCCACTCTTCCAGCTACAGAAAGAGGCCTGTCAAACCAGGTGCTTAGTATAGGGCCGCCATATACTTCCGTATTAAGTTTAATATAATTTTCAAATTGCATTTGTGGGTTTGGTTTAATTCTAAAACCTGGTACATCGCTGTGGGTACTTATTATTTTAAAGCCTTCTTCAACTATATGAGGAGAGTTGATACAAAATGCTATGAGAGCAGAATGATTAGCAAGGGTATAGTATTTTCCGCCGCTTTCTATATGCCAGTGCTTAGCTGGGTTTAAATATTTGAAACCGCTTTCTTCTAGAGCTGTTTTACAAGTTTGTATTGTGTGAAACATAGTAGGACTATTATCTATAAAATCCATTAATTCTTGGGTTAACTGATCACTCATTGTATCCTCCTAAAGTATAACAATTATTTATTTTGATTATACACCATATCTCTTTATTATATCAAAAATAGGGTATTCTATTTAACTTTGTAAGTTAATTATGGAAATAAGTGTTGACAATATGTGTAAAGCTGAATACTATATAATTAAATACATGAACAATTATTCATATGAGAGGTGATGAAATGAAATACGAATTTAATGTACAACATTTAGGTTGTGCCAATTGCAGCAAAAAAATAGAAGATGCTCTTAATAGAAGTGATCGTTTTGAGAGTGTAAGTATTAATTTCATGTTAAAAAAAATAGAAGCCCATACAAAAGAAAAGACAGATCAAAGAGAACTTGCGGCATATATCGAAAAGGTTGCTAACCAGTATGAAAAAGGTATTGTTATTACATATGAAAAAGAGAATGAAGAAACCCATGAAGAAACTCATGATGAACATCATCATACAAAGGTAGGGGGCAAAGGGGTAACCTTTTTGCTTGGCGGCGGACTGCTGGTGTTAGGAGCAGTATTTAAACTGGATATCCTTTTTATTTTAGCATATGTTGTTACGGGGTATGATGTGATTTGGCAGGCTATTAGAAATTGTATTAAAGGCAGAATGCTGGATGAAAACTTTTTAATGACACTAGCTACTATTGCAGCTTTTGTAATAGGAGAATATCCGGAAGCGGTTGCTGTTATGATGTTTTATAAGATAGGCGAGTATATGCAGGATAAAGCTGTAGATTATTCGACCAGAGAAATTGAAAAAGCAATGGATATCAGACCAGACTTTGCAAGGGTTATAAGAGATGGAGAGCAGGTAGTAAACCCTAAAGAAGTTAAAATAAATGAAATGATAGAAGTAAGACCAGGAGAGAAGATTCCATTAGACGGGGTGGTAATAGAAGGAAGCAGTACACTTGATGCCTCAATGCTTACTGGGGAAGCACTTCCTGTTTTCGTTAAAAAAGGTGACAGTGTCCTAAGCGGAAGTATTAATCATGATGGAGTTATCAAAATAAGAGTAACAGAAGAATTCAAAAATAGTACAGTATCTAAAATACTGGAACTTATTCAAAGTGCAAGCAGCAAAAAGTCTAAGTCTGAAAACTTTATTACTAAGTTCGCAAGGTGGTATACCCCTATTGTTGTGGGGATAGCAGTTCTTACAGCTATCGTGCCATCTCTTATAACAGGGGACTTTAAAGAATGGGTTTATACAAGTATCGTCTTTTTAGTTATATCTTGTCCGTGCGCACTTGTGGTTTCTGTGCCACTCGGGTTCTTTGGAGGTATAGGAGCAGCTTCAAAGGCGGGCGTTCTAGTCAAAGGAAGCAACTACTTAGAAGAATTAAATGGTATTGATACGCTCGTTTTAGATAAGACTGGAACCATTACAAAAGGTAAATTTGGGGTTGTGAGTATTATTGCAGAAGATATTACTAAAGAAGAAGTCTTAGAGTATGCTGCTATCCTTGAAGCGTTTTCTAATCATCCTATTGCAAAATCTATTGTTAAAGAATATGGAAGAGAAGTATCTAAGGATAGGATTGTTTCAGATTATAAAGAGATAACAGGTCAAGGTATAAAAGCAAAAATTGATGGAATAGAAGTACTTGTTGGAAATGAAAAGCTTATGGTAAGCAGCAGCATTCAGTTCGCACCTCTTCATGAGATGGGCTCCCATGTTTATGTAGCAAGAGCCGGTGAATATTTAGGGTGCATTATAGTCGCCGACGAGATTAAAAGAGACAGTAAGGAAGCTATTTCAGCATTAAAGCAAAATGGTATTAAAAAGGTTGTTATGCTGACAGGGGATAAAAAGCATATAGCTGATAAGATAGGTAAGGAAGTAGGGATAGACGAAGTTTATGCAGAGCTGCTGCCTCAAGATAAGGTTGCAAAGCTGGAAGAACAGTTAAAAACAGGTAAAGTAGCTTTTGTTGGAGATGGTATTAATGATGCGCCTGTCTTAGCCAGAGCTGATATAGGTATTGCAATGGGCGGGGTAGGTTCAGATGCAGCCATCGAGGCGTCCGATATTGTACTTATGACCGATAGACTTAGTTCTATAGGAGATGTACTTAGTATAGCAAAGAGGACTAGAAGAATTGTTACTCAGAATATAGTATTTGCCTTGGGGATCAAGGTTATTGTTTTAGTACTGGGGCTTCTAGGGATTGCAAACATGTGGCTGGCAGTTTTTGCAGATGTAGGGGTATCATTCCTCGCGGTTATCAATTCGATTAGGGTGCTTGGGCGAGATAAGATGCATATGATTGAGATGATCAAGGGGGAGAGATAACTCTTTCACTTGGGTCGCTGAGAGGGGGCGGGAGATATTTTGATGCTCCACCCCAACCCACAGCCAACCGGAGTCGCACCAAAAGATCTCCCGCCCCCTCTCGGCTAGTCATCTAACACTGATAGGAACTAAAATAAAAGACAAATTCTAAGATAAAAGACAAATTCCAAAATAAAAGACAAAAGACTAAAAGCTAAACATTAAAGATTGAAAGCTAAGATAAGTGAAATAAGTTACATTTTGTAGCTGCAAGTCTCCGAGCTTGCTATTGCTAGATCGACAAGTTTTGGAGTCTTACAACTGCAAAATAGATATATAAATTATCAAGAAGTTTTTTGAAGTTCTCCTAAATGCGTCTTAAGTACTTAGTTTGACTGTAGTGATCTTTATTGGTTTTTCCTCAAATTGAAGGATGACAGCCTAGTTGTGAGGGGGCTCTTTCAGATCGACTCCGGTTGGCTGTGGGATGGGGTGGAGAGCTGAAAGAGTTCTCTTACTGCTAGGCGAAACTACATATGGAAACTGTAAAGTATAGGTGATAAATCGGTGTTTGGTAGGCCTTAGAGAATATAATTATACGGAGGAGATCTATACATATAAGTTTATAAATGGTGATAGTAGGATTTTTGAGGTTGTATAGAACATACTAGAAAGCATAGGGGGAGGTAAATATGGGGGAGTTTAGTGATAAGTCTAGGAAGTCTTATGATAGGAAGGCAAGAGGTTATAATGCTTCCTTTGAAGCGAAGCTTTCGGATAGGGTGTCAAAGGATATTTTACAAATCGTAACAGTGAAAGACGGTTATAAAGTACTTGATGTAGCTTGTGGAACTGGATTGATACTTGGTAAGTTATCGAAACTGGCCAAGATTCATACATATGGGGCAGATATCTCAGAGGGAATGATTGGGGAGGCAAGAAGGGCTTTAAATGGCTCAGAAAAAAGCTTTATTGTATGTCCTTCAGATCAAATAGGTTTTGAAGATAATATGTTTGATAGTGTTATTAATACTTTATCTTTTCACCACTTTGAGAACCCTGTAGACGTGCTGCATGAAATGAAAAGAGTACTTAAAGATGGAGGGACATTAACTATAGCAGATTTGCGTATGCCTAGTTTTTTAAGTGGACTTGTGAATAGGTTTATTGCTTTAAGTAATAGCGGGGACGTAAGGATTTATGGAGAGAAGGAATTATTTGATTTGATGCATCAAGCAGGCTTTAGGGATATTAGAATTGTTAAAGTAGAAGGATTTCGATTTGTTATTCAAGGGAATAAATGAGAGGGGTTTGAAAATGAATAATTCGGCTAATATTAAGAAATATAGGACGTTAGCCCCTTTATATGATTTGTTTTTTGGCAGAATTTTTAAAACATCGAGGGAAAAAGCATTTAAGCTGCTGCAAATTGAACCTGGAAGCAGTGTTTTGCTTGTAGGTGTTGGGACAGGAGAAGATTTAGCTTTTATACCAGAGGGATGTAAAGTAGTGGGAATTGACTTATCAGATGAGATGTTAAAGGCTGCAAAACGTAAAGCAGCTAAAAATGATGTTACTTTATTACAGATGAATGCTGAAAAACTAGATTTAGCTAGCAACACCTATGATTTTGTTATTCTGAATCTTATCTTAAGCGTAGCTGAAAACCCTGAGCAAGTAATAAGTGAGACAGTAAGAGTAGTTAAAGAGACTGGCAATATACTTGTCTTTGATAAGTTTGTAAAGCAGGGTGAAAAAATTACTTTTTTTAAAGAGATCTTAAATAAGGTGACTTCTGCTATTGGAACAGATATTACAAGGTGTTTTGAAGCTATGATTGTTGAAATGCCACTTAAAATTAAGCGAGAACAAGCTTCTCTTTTCAAAGGGAACTATAGGATGATCATTCTTTGCAAAAAATAAAAAGCTGAGGACTATAAATTTCTTCAGCTTTTTATGTTATAAATGTTTATTCATAATGAATAAGCTCCAAGTAATGTTTTTGAATAAGTTCAGCTGCTAGTAATTCTCCTTTAGGGATTGGGATGTTAATGGTATACGAAGGCCCTTTAAATAAATCATAGTCGCCATATAAAAACTGTAAGGAAACTTCACTGCTATAATCTATTCTGACATCTTGTAAAAAGTATATTGATTTTTGTAAGGTATGCAGGTCATCTATAAAGTAAAAACAATCCTCGCCGATTAATGCTTCGGAATCAGAAGATAGTTTTGAATCATAGTAATAAGAAATAAGCATAAGGGCTGCTATAGTGACTATAAGGCTTATACACATTAGAAGGGAAGCTATAGGGGTACTATACTTTTCTCCGCTTAAATAGATACAGCAAGCCATGACCAAACATAATACGCAAGTAAGAAGTGCAGTAGAGATAGTAGCAAATTTTTTGTTATAGAGTGCTGTGTTTATATAGTCTGAAGTGTTTGGTTTGAAGGTCCAGCTTGCCAATACTGGTATATCTTTGTTCTTTAGGTATTTTATTTTTAAGTATTTTTTATTATGATCTACATAGGATGAGATGCCTACAAGGACAAAGCATACTCCAAAAACAGCTAATAAGCTTTTACTTGAACTTGTGATACTATTTAATGTTAAAGTTCCCACGCAGCAGGTTATGCCTATAGATAATATAATGAGTGAAAAAATGCAATGAGCGTATTCCTTTTTCATGTGATTAGCCTCCTTTCGGCAGCCATAAGACAAAGTCACCGTCGGTAACGATAGAGTCTACTAACAATATATGATGGATAGGATGTACTTGTTAATGATTAACATCTCTGTAAATTAAATTAAGAATAAAAAGATTAAACCTCCACATAATAATAAAGAAATCTAAAAAGGATGGTGAAAATCATGGCTAAGGCTGGTATGAGAAGACCAGATCCAAGCGATCCACACGGTACCGAAAGCAATAAAAAACAGCATTTTTCTAAAAATGAAGAAGCTCCAGTACCAGAGATACAGGGGAAGGCAAAAGCTGGACACAATAAAGCAGGGAAAATTTAATAAATATAGTTATTATAAAGGAGCATAGAAAAAGCTAAGTGATCAGCTTTTTCTATGCTCCTTTATAATAAAACGTAAATTGCATTACTCTGATAATAGCTTTCTTGCCATCAGGACACCCATCACAGAGGCCATCATAAGTCCCCTGGTCCAGCCGCTCGAATCACCTAAACAATAAAGGGATTGTATATTTGTATTTAACTCCGTATCTAATTTAACCTTATTGCTGTAAAACTTAATTTCAGGGCCATATAAAAGGGTCTCTTTACTTGCAAAGCCAGGAACAACTTGATCCATTGCCTGTATAAAGCGGATGATGTTCATCATAGGTCTATAAGGCATAGCAGAAGTTATATCTCCTGCAACGGCGTCAGGCAAGGTTGGTTTGACATTAGATCTGTCAAGTTCTTTTTGCCAGGTACGCTTGCCTTCTAAAATGTCACCATACCTTTGAACTAAAATATGACCATTTCCAAGCATATTCATAAGTTCTCCAACCTTTTTTCCATATTCAATAGGCTCATTGAAAGGATAAGAGAAATTATGGGAGCTTAAGATGGCTAAATTCGTATTATTTGATTTAAGATTTTTATAAGAATGACCATTTACAACAGCTAAGTTATTATCATAATTTTCTTGACTGACAAAGCCGCCAGGGTTTTGACAAAAAGTTCTTACCTTATTTCCAAAAGGTTCGGGATAACCAATAAGCTTAGATTCATAAAGCACATTATTAACCTCTTCCATAATTTCATTTCTTACTTCCACACGCACACCGATATCAACTGTTCCGGAAGCATGGTCAATAGTATGTTTTTCGCACATTTCTTTTAACCAGTCGGCACCTTTTCTGCCTGTAGCAACGATAACTGTATCTGCGTAAATAGTTTCAGTCTGAGAAGTTTTTTTAGAAGATGAAATCACAACTCCTTTGCATACTCTATCTTCTATTATAAGATCTTTAGCCATGGTATTAAATAAAATATCAGCCCCATTAGCTAGTAAGTAATCTTCAATTTTAGCATAAATTTCTTGGGCTTTTTCAGTGCCAAGATGTCTTATAGGGCAATCTACAAGTTTAAGGCCAGCCTGAATTGCTTTACGTCTAATCTCTTTAATTTCTTCTGTATTCCCCAGGCCCTCTACTTTAGGATCTGCACCAAATTCTAAGTAAATACTGTCTGTATATTGAATGAGTTCTTCACTCTTATTTATTCCAATAAGTTCTGGTAAATCTCCGCCTACTTCCGGACTTAAGGATAACTTCCCGTCAGAAAATGCACCAGCTCCAGAAAAACCAGTGGTAATGTGGCAATAAGGTTTGCAGTTAACACATGTTTTTGTTTTATCTTTTGGGCACTTACGCTTATGAATGCTGCAGCCTTTTTCCACAATAGCTATTTTCTTATAAGCGTGCTGCCTTATAAGTTCAAGAGCTGTAAATATACCAGACGGACCTGCACCAACAATAATTATATCATATTTCATGACTATCATCTCCTTCTGGCTTATAGCACAACTATTTAGGGTAGTTGGTAGAAACATCTGATCCTTATTATCAGACTTATATAAGCGAACAATAAATTGAAAATCCAATAAAACATTCGTTCCATAAAACATTTTATAATAGAATACATATAAAAGCAATGGTATATAGTGTTTAAATTGCTTGACATACCTTATAGAATAAAATACTATTAGTAATGAAGAATGATAACTCATAAAAAAGCTAATAACTAAAAGGAGTGTGAGTATTAATGGACGTCGGACCGAGTTATAGGCGTAGAAAAAAACAATTAAATAAAAAAATACTCACCCTAATTGGTTGCTGAAGCTAGCTTTTTTTGATTAGTCTCTGCTTTCTCTGCAACGAATTAGTGTGTGGCAGAGGATGTGGAAATGTGAAAAATATCTATAAGACATTTGATACAGGATTAAAAAACATAGATACTTTTGAGGATGGTGCATGGGTTAATCTGATTAATCCGACACCCCAAGAGATTAATGAAATATCTGCTGAATTTAACATAGAAGTTAATCATATTTTATCAGCACTCGATGAAGAAGAGAGAGCACGTATAGAAGTAGATGATAACTGTACGGTTATTATTGTGGATGTTCCTACTAAGGAGAATGAAGAAAATTCAGGGCAATACGCAACGATTCCTATGACAATAATCATAGGTGACAAATTTATTATTACTACATGCCTTCGGAATATACAGCTATTGGATGATTTTAGTTCGGGGAAAGTTAAAGGGTTTTTTACCTTTAAGAAGACAAGATTTATTTTACAAGTGCTTTATAAAAATGCTTCTTATTATCTTCAATACTTAAGATATATTGACAGGCTGATTCATAGGATAGAACAAGATCTTCGTAAATCTATGAAAAATAAAGAACTTATTCAGCTTTTAGATTTAGAAAAGAGTTTGGTCTATTTTAATACATCACTAAGAGCGAATGAAATCGTATTAGAAAAAATGATGCGTATGGAAAACATAAAGCAGTATCAAGAGGATGAAGATTTACTTGAAGATGTTATTATTGAAAATAAACAGGCTATTGAGATGGCTAATATATATAGTAATATTTTAAGCAGTACGATGGATGCCTTTTCATCAGTTATATCTAATAACCTTAACGTTGTTATGAAAACACTTACTTCTATTACAATAGTTATGGCTATTCCGACTATGATAGGGAGTTTTTGGGGAATGAACGTTAGGGTGCCATTTCAGAATTATCCTTATGCTTTTGGTTTGATTTTAGTGCTTTCTATAGTATTTACAATCATTTTAACTTTGGTTATGGTAACAAAAAAATTATTCTAATGAAAAGTGAGGCGATGAGCTCTCGCTTTTTTTGTTGTGGAGATATATAAATACATATTTATATATCGTGGTGTTTACGTCCCTAACTATAGTATTCTTATAAGAAAAGTCTTATGATAACTATATCAATAAATAAAAGAGAGGATAACCTTATGTTTACAGCACAGTATTTTATAGAAAAATTGGAAATGATGCCTCATGTAGAGGGTGGGTATTACAAAGAATGCTTTTTATCAGACGAGCGTATGTGGAGCAGTATCTATTTTCTTTTAGAACAAGGGGATGTATCACATCTGCATAGACTGCAGTCGGATGAATTGTGGTACTATCATGCTGGATCATCGCTTACTATTTATATAATAGATGTGGAGGGAAAGCTGACTGAAAAACAATTAGGCTTAGATATAGAAAAAGGAGAGGTGCCTCAAGTCTTGGTACCTAAAGGAACTATTTTTGGGTCTGCTCAAAATAAGGAGGGGTTCTCGCTAGTAGGATGTATGGTTGCTCCAGCTTTTACTTTTGAGGGATTTGAATTGTTTGAAAGAGAGGAGCTTTTACAGAAGTATCCGGAGCATCGTGATATCATTGTGAGGTTGACAAGGTAGGGCGGGATTTAGATTTTTGCTTAATTAGTAATGAAATTAGAGGTCGCAAGGCGTGGGAGGGATATCTTTTGGGGCTCCGCGCCTACCCACAGCCAACCCGAGTCGCCCCAAAAGATATCCCTCCCCCACCTTGCTAGTGGCTATATCATTTGGTTAAAGACAAAGACCTAAAAAGATAAAGATGTAAAAAGATAAAGATCTAAAAAGATAAAGACCTAAAAATATAAAAACATGCATAATTTTCTGATGCTTGTCTAGGCTAAATAGAACAAGGATATAGATCTTCTGCTCCTAGTTAAAAATGAATATAGATCATTATTTGCAACAGCAAGTCTCCAATCTTGCTCTATCACCTCTCTATATCTTATAGCATTTAGTTTACTGAATAGATTGAGGTACTGGCGTACATTTTTAAAAATTAAACGTCATTTACGTAGTTATGATTTCTTGTGCTGCAAGAGAGCCTTAATACTATAAGGAATTAGAGAAAAAATACATAATTTCTTATTCTGAGGATATTATAGTGCGTAATAGTATCTAATGGATAGACATAAAAGAAAAAATCTATAGATCTTATGGTGAAGAATAGAGGGAGATGCTAATGAGAATAGGAATTATTTCAGATACCCATGGTCTTTTGAGGCAGGAATTCATACAGGCATTTAAGGGGTGTGAACTTATTTTTCATGCTGGGGATATTGGTAAACAGGAGATGCTAGATGAGCTAAAGAAAATAGCTCCTGTTGTGGTGGTGAAAGGGAATAATGATAGGGATAGTTGGGCAGAAAACTTACCAATAGAGAATTTAACCAAGGCTGATGGTAAAGAGATTTATATGATTCATGATCTAAAAGAAAGCCAAATAGCATTCGAAAATAGTGATATAGATATAGATATAGTTATAAGCGGTCATTCTCATATTTATAAGGAGGAGACAAAAGAAAATGTTCTTTATCTCAATCCAGGAGGAGCAGGACCTAAGCGATTAGGAAGAGCAACTACTGCGATGCTCCTTAAGATAGAAGATGGTATAGTGAAAATCCAAAAAGTAGAACTATGATCGTTCTACTTAAACGCATCTCTTAGAGTACAATAGTGAGGCCCATCCATCAAAGTGTTTTTAATGATACAAGTTATGAATAGCAAAAACCCTAGAAATTTTGAATTTCTAGGGTTTTGTTTTTTCAAAATAGTATTAAGCTTTTTTTACAGTAAAAGTAACTTCTTCTCCATTTACTTTCCATTCTTTTGTATAGCCATCTAAGCTGCCTTCAGCAACTTCGACTGCAAGAACTTCTGAAGCAATAAGAGTATTGTTTTTAGCCATGATAGCAGCAATTTTTTCATTACCTGCATAAGCTACTAAAATGTGATCTTGTACTTCGAAGTCAGCTTCTTTTCTCATGGTTTGTATTTTAGAAATAATTTCTCTTACAAAACCTTCTTCTAAAAGCTCTTCGGAAAGATTAGTATCAATAACAACTGTGTAGCCTCTGTCTACAGCTGATACGAAACCGCCTTTTTGTGCTGTATCGATAAGTACATCTTCTTTTGTAAGTTCGATTGTTTCGCCTTGAATGTCAAGTTTTAACATACCAGTTGTGTTAAGCTCATCCATAGCTTTTGAACCATCAAGTTCTGCAAGGGCTGTTCGAATGGCATTTAAAAGCTTACCATATTTCGGCCCTAAAGTACGCATTTGAGGCTTAAAGCTGTAAGAGATAAATTCACTTGCATCTGTTTTAAACTCTACATTTTTAACATTTAATTCTTCAGCTATAATTTCGATAAATGCTTCTTCAAGAATTTCGGAAGCACCTACATACATTGTACCGATAGGCTGACGATTTTTGATATTTGATTCATTACGGCAGCTGCGTCCAAGTACAACGATTTGAAGAACCTCTTCCATAGATTTTTCAAGACTTGTGTCAATCATCGCCTCATCAAAGCTTGGGAAGTCACAAAGATGTACACTCATAGGAGCTTTAGTATCTACAGTTCTAACAAGATTTTGATAGATTTGCTCTGACATAAACGGAATAAATGGTGCAGACACTTTTGCAAGTGTTACAAGTACTGTATGAAGTGTCATGTATGCATTGATCTTATCTTGAGGCATTTCGCTTTGCCAGAATCTTTCACGGCTTCTGCGTACATACCAATTTGACACTTCATCTATAAAGTCCTGCATAATGCGGGATGCTTCAAAAATACGGTAGTTTTCAAGATGTTCATCAACTTCTTTAACAAGAGTATTGAGTTTTGAAAGTACCCATTTATCCATCATGTTAAGTGAATTATAATCTAGTGTATATTTTGTTGGGTCAAATGCATCGATGTTTGCATAAAGCACATAAAATGCATAAGTGTTCCAGAAGGTTCCCATGAACTTTCTTTGAGACTCACTGACATTTTCAGAGCCAAAACGGCTTGGAAGCCATGGAGCACTTGCTGAGTAGAAATACCAACGAACAGCATCCGCACCTTGTGCATCCAGTACGCTCCAAGGATCTACTACATTACCTTTGTGCTTGCTCATTTTTTGACCTTCTTTATCACAGACATGTCCTAATACAATGACATTTTTATATGGAGACTTATCAAAGATAAGTGTTGAAATAGCCATAAGTGTATAGAACCATCCACGGGTTTGGTCTACGGCTTCTGAGATAAAGTCAGCTGGATAGTTTGCTTCAAAGATCTCTTTATTTTCAAACGGATAATGCCATTGTGCAAAAGGCATAGAACCGCTGTCATACCAACAGTCAATAACGTCCCCAACTCTCGTCATCTGTTCTCCACATTTTGAGCAAGTAAGGTGTACATTATCGATATAAGGCTTATGAAGTTCGATTTCATCCGGACAGTCCGGGCTCATTGACTTAAGTTCTTCAATGCTTCCGATCATGTGTTTGTGACCACATTCACATTCCCAGATAGGCAGTGGTGTCCCCCAGTATCGTGAACGAGAAAGACCCCAGTCAATAACACCTTCAAGGAAGTTACCGAAACGTCCTTCGCCGATTGATGGAGGAAGCCAGTTAACTGTATTGTTGTTTTTAACAAGAGCAGCACGAACCTTTGTCATAGAGATAAACCATGTATCACGAGCATAGTAGAGAAGTGGTGTATCGCATCTCCAGCAGTGAGGGTAGCTGTGTTCGTAAGGCTCTGATTTAAACAACTTATTATTTTCAGCAAGCCATTTAAGAATGTGTTTATCTGCATCTTTAACAAAAATGTTCTGCCATAAGTCTACTTCTTTTGTAAAGTATCCTTGTTCATTAACAAGCTGAACGAAAGGTAAGTCATTTTCGCGGCCTACTCTAGCGTCATCTTCACCAAAAGCTGGGGCAATGTGAACAATACCTGTACCATCAGTAAGCGTTACATACGTATCAGAAACGACAAACCAAGCCTTTTTATCAGGTTTTGCAAAGTCAAAGAGAGGCTCGTATTCCATGCCGCAAAGGTCTTTGCCGGTGTATTTTTCTAAAATGCATGCCCCTTCTCCAAGTACTGAAGCAACTAAGGTTTCTGCTAAGATATATTTATTGCCGTCAAACTCTGCTTTAACATAAGCGTGCTCAGGGTGAACGCAAAGCGCTACGTTTGAAGGAAGTGTCCAAGGTGTTGTTGTCCAGGCTAAAAGATAAGTGCCATTTTCACCTTTTACTTTGAATTTAGCTACTGCAGTTGCATCTTTAATATCTTTGTAGCCTTGAGCAACTTCGTGAGAAGATAAAGAAGTTCCGCAGCGAGGACAGTAAGGAACGATTTTATGGCCTTTATAAATAAGATCCTTGTCCCAAATTTGTTTAAGAGACCACCATACAGATTCGATGTAGTTATTATGATAGGTTACATAGGGGTCATTCATATCTACCCAGTAGCCAACCCTGTCAGACATCTTTTCCCACTCGCTTTGGTATTTCCAAACACTTTCTTTACATTTAGTAATAAAGTCTTCAACACCATAACTTTCAATTTGAGGTTTGCCGCTGATGCCAAGAAGCTTTTCAACTTCAAGTTCAACAGGTAAACCGTGAGTATCCCAACCAGCTTTACGAAGAACTTTGTAACCTTTCATTGTTTTATAACGTGGTACAAGGTCTTTAATGACACGGGTTAAAATGTGTCCGATGTGAGGTTTGCCGTTTGCTGTTGGAGGACCATCATAAAAAGTGAAAGTTGGTCCTTCTTCTCTGGCTGTTATAGAATCTTCAAATACGTTGTTTTCTTTCCAGAACTTTAGAACATCTAGCTCTCTGTCCACAAAGTTCAGGTTGGTATCTACCTTTTTGTACATGATTTGCCTCCTGTATTGTAATTAAATGTAAACATTAAAAAACTCCTCCATCCATTAACAGGACGAAAGAGTATGATATACGTAGTCTTCCGCGGTACCACCTGATTTGTCTCTCCTAATAGAGAAACCGCTCGTTATACCTTTCCTTATATGTAACGGTAGGATTCCGTCAGAGCCTACTTTATTTCGGTCTGCCACTCCAAGGGGATTTTTCGTATTTTCTATCGTATGGGCTTACACCAACCCCACTCGCTGAGAACGCATTAAAAATAGTACTTTTCCTTTTCACTGTGTTTATAATATGAAATTATATAGATTATATTATAAAATTAAATGGACAACTTGTAAAGGGTTAATTGTGGATTGGGTGAAATTAGTAGTACGTTAGCAAAAATACTCTATAATGTTAAGCATTTTTATTAGGTTCGCAAGACGAGGGAGGGATATCTTTTGGTGCTCCACCCCAACCCACAGCCAACCGGAGTCGCACCAAAAGATATCCCTCCCTCTCCCAGCTAGCCATTCAGATGTTCAAGTTAAAGTCAAGGGATTTAAAAACAGAATGAACTATTAACAGGATTTTAGTAATTTATTAATCATTCTTATTATATATTTTTTTAAGAGTATAAGTAGTTGCGGAGTGTTTCTTACCTTTTACAACGCTAGTATTCTTTATTATTTTTCTGAGGCTCGGAGACAATAGCTAGGCGATGAGGGGACTTCTTCAGCTCGACTCCGGTTGGCTGTGGGTTGGGGTGGAGAGATGAAGGAGTTCCCTCATTGCCTGGCGGAACATGAGAAAAGAAGATAAGAAATATCTACCTATACTTTATTAACCATAATAATTCCCGCAGACACCAGCAAAAGGGAGATGAAATGAACCGGCAGCAAGACTTCACCTGGTATCAATAAACCTGTCAGCAAACTCCCTGTTATAGGAATAATAAATTTAAACATAGCCAGTTCACTTACCTTTCGGTACTTAAGAATAGCATACCAAAGATAAAAGGCAACGCTGGAAACAAGCGCCAGATATAAGATAAGGCCTGTAGAGAGACCCGTGAAGTGCAGCGCAGACGGACTGCCGCCCATCGCTATTCCAACAAAAAAGAGTAAAATGGATCCAAACAGCATTTGCCAGCATGTGAATACAAGGGAAGGGAGTTCTTTTCCGAGCTTTTTAGCAATGAACATAGCTAAAGCGCTTGTAAGTCCGGAAAAAATCATAAAACCATCTCCAAGAATAGAGAAGCTGAATAGTCCCACGCTGCCTTTGTCAAGATTCACAAGTATAAGACCACCAAAACCTAATAGGAGTCCGAAGAATTTTTTGAGAGTAAGCTTATCATCTGTATAGACGAAATGAGCAAGTAAAATAGAAAAGAATATCCCAATTTGTCCGAGGATAGAAGCTTTTATCCCATTAGTATTATTTAATCCTATATTAAAGAAAAAGTATTGCAGCGTAGTGTTAAAGGCACCCAAAATACAAATAAGCATGATCTGTGGCTTGTTTACTTTAAATAGGGGAGTACGGGTACCTAAACCAAAGATAAATAATATGATGCCAGCTAATATAAATCTTAGGCTAATGAGTGTTATATTATCTGCTAAATTACTGCTGGCAATATTCATTTCACGGTAGACTATTTTTAATACAGGAAAGGGAGTTCCCCATAAAAGACTGCATAATATGGCTATGGCTGTTGTAAAAAACATGCGATTAGTGGTTATTTTGATTTTTAACATTTTGAGGCTCCTAATCTAAAAGAGGTTGCTAAATATTAGAAATTATTTATTCACAGCACTTAAATAAATACCTTGTAATGACGAAATATGGTATAATATTATTAAATAAAGCTATTCTAGTATAATACAAGACATTAGATGAGTCAAAGATAGGAGATGTATTAAATGGGCACGAGAAACTTAACATTATTAACAGACCTATATCAACTAACTATGATGCAAGGTTATTTTGAGAACAATGTTAATAATCATGAAGTAGTATTTGACCTTTTTTATAGAAACAATCCATCAAAAAATGGGTATGCAATATGTGCAGGACTTGCTCAAACAATAGATTATATTGAAAATTTATCTTTTAGCGAAGAAGACATAAAGTATTTAAGCAGTCTTAATTTGTTTAAAAAAGACTTTTTGGAATATTTGCGTGGCTTTAGTTTTACAGGAGACATAGATGCAATAGAGGAGGGAACAGTTGTCTTCCCAGGAGAAGTTCTTATTAGAGTAAAAGCTCCTATATTCGAAGCTCAATTTGTTGAAACTGCCCTTTTGAATATGGTTAATCACCAGAGTCTTATAGCAACAAAGGCTGCTAGAGTAGTCAAAGCAGCAGAAGGTGATCCAGTACTTGAGTTTGGGCTGCGACGGGCACAAGGACCTGATGCTGGTATATATGGAGCAAGAGCTGCTGTTATTGGAGGTTGCGCAGCAACCTCTAATGTATTAACTGGTCAAATGTTTAATGTTCCAATAGCAGGAACCCATGCCCATAGCTGGGTTATGAGTTTTGATCAAGAAATAGATGCTTTTAGAGCCTATGCAAAGCTGTTTCCTAATAAGTGTATTTTACTTGTCGATACGTATGATACGTTAGAATCTGGTGTCCCTAACGCTATTAAAATTTTTGATGAGATGAAAGAACAAGGGATAACCTCAAATTCATATGGTATACGTTTAGACAGCGGAGACTTAGCTTATCTTTCTAAAAAGGCCAGACAAATGTTAGACCATGCAGGACACACAGATGCAATTATCAGTGCGTCGTGCGATTTAGATGAGCTCCTGATATCAGACCTCAAAAGACAAGGAGCTAAGATAACCCTATGGGGAGTTGGAACAAATCTTATCACTTCATCAGATTGTCCTTCGTTTGGAGGAATATATAAACTATCAGCAGAAATAGGCAAAGACGGCATAGCCATTCCAAAGATAAAAATCTCTGATAATCCAGAAAAGGTTACAAGTCCAGGGATTAAAAAAATAGTAAGAATTTATGATAAGGCAACACAAAAAATACAGACAGATATTATAGCTTTAGAGGAAGAGTTATTTGACGAAACAAAACCACTGACGGTACTTGATACGCACGCTAGGTGGAAAAAGATGAAATTTAAGCCTAATACGTATACAGTAAGAGAACTTTTAGTTCCTATTTTTAGAAACGGAAAAAAGGTTTATGATTCACCAACTGTAATGGCAATAAAAGAGTACGCAGCCAGAGAATTAGATACACTGTGGGATGAATATAAGAGGCTTATTAATCCGCAAATTATGTCAGTTGTTTTATCAGATGGACTTTATGAACTTAAGCAAAAAATGCTGGAGGATTATAAAAAAGATTAGAGGTGAAGAGCATGATCGGAAATATAAAAGTTATAAATGCCATGCTAATAAGCTATATATCAACAATAAGGGAAAGAAAAAAATATTCTTATGGTAATAAAAACTACGATAAGCTGGAAAGCAGAAGATACATTTATGCATTAGCTCAAAAATTAGCCAGGAGCATGCTTAAAGCTGGAAATGTTACAGTAGAAGTACAAGGCATGGAAAACCTGCCTAAAAAAGGCCCTGTACTATATGTTGCCAATCATAAAAGCATATTTGATATTGTTGTACTTGTAAGTCTAATCAATGATCCTTGTATCTATATAGGCAAAAAGGAAGTTGCTAAAATGCCTATAGTTGGTAAGTGGTTTGATGCTCTAGGTTGTATTTATATAGATCGAGAAGATATAAGACAATCACTCACTGCTATTATATCAGGGATTAATGAGCTAAAAGATGGACAGTCCGTCGTTATTTTCCCAGAGGGAACCAGAACTTCTTCAAAAGAAATAAAAGACTTTAAAGAAGGGAGCTTCAAATTAGCAACTAAGACGAAGGTCCCCATTGTTCCAATAGCTCTTCAGGACACTTATAAAATTTTCGAAGAGAAAAAAGGTGTAAAAAAAGCAAAGGTTTACGTCAATATTGGTGAGGTTATTTACCAAGAACAACTAGGGCAAGAAGAGAAAAAAAAGTTACCACAATACGTACAGTCTATTATAGAAACTCTATTAAAACAAGTTACATTTGATAATGAGAACTAGTCATTCATTTGGAGGAGGTGTGCAGCATGGCAGATAAAGAGGGTCGCGTAGATGAAGTTAAGCCAATAGATGAAGTTGCAGTAGCAGAGACATCCAGAGATAAAATGCTTGGTATTTTGTGGTTTGAAGAGCCAAAAAATGGAGGGAAAAAGCTTTCCGTAAATCAGATTAAGGAAGAAATAGAAAAAAAAGGCATTAAGAGCGGTGTGGATTTAGGACTTCTTAATGAACTGGCGGTAAATAGAAAATATAACTATAAATATATCATTGCTAAAGGACTTCAGCCTCAAGATGGGCAGGACGCAGTACTAACATTATCATTTAATGCTGATGCCATCAAAAACTTTAAGCCTAAAATGAATAAAGATGGTACTGTTGACTTTAAAGATCTTCATGTCGTACATAGCGTAAAAAAGGGAGACTTGCTCGCTAAAAAAACTTTAGCAACAGAGGGGACTAACGGTTTTAACGTCCTTGATCAAGTTATCAAAGCTAAACGAGGAAAAGATGTCAGAATACCCAAGGGGAAAAATACAGAGTTATTAGAAGACGGAGTAAGTTTAGTTGCAGCAGTAGATGGTAAACTTGAATATGATGGTCACAATATTTATATTAATACAGTTTATACTTTGAATGGAGATTTAGATAGTAGTATAGGAAATATCGACTTCATAGGCAGCGTAGTTATCACAGGAAGCGTAAAATCAGGGTATACTATAAAGGCAGAGGGGTCGGTAGAAGTAAGAGGTTCGGTAGAAGACTCTGTCATCATAGCCGGGGGAGATATTTTACTTAGCTATGGCATACAAGGAATAGAAAAAGGAAAGTTAATTTCAGGCGGCAATGTTGTTGCAAAATTTATTCAAAATGCTACTGTTGAAGCGCAAAAAGATGTTGTTACTGAAGCTATTATACATTCTAACGTATCGGCAGGAGGTTCTATTAAAGCAGAAAGTGGTAAGGGGACAATAGTAGGAGGCATGGTAGCAGCTACAAATATGATTTTGGCTAGAAGTATAGGATCACCAATGGGGACTGTTACTGAAATACAATTAGGTATTTTGCCAAAAATCTATTTTAAATACAAAGAACTTGGTACGTTGATTCAGCAAAAAAAAGAAGATTTAATGAAAGTGGATCAGAGCATAAAGTTTTTATTAGCAAAATCTAAGGAAATGAGACTGGATACTCAAAAACAAGTTATGCTTCAGAAACTAAGTGATTCCAGAACTCCTTTAATGGATGAAATAGAGTTTCTAAAAAAGGAGTATAATGAACTATCTAATATGTTAAGAGAAGCACAGGATGGCATGATAAAGGTAGCTGATACAGCACATCCAGGGGTTAAGCTCATGATAGGAAATACCATAAAGTATCTAGATGATGCACACGTACATTGTACTATTCGAAAAGTAGATGGAGACATACACATAGGGGTATAACATGGCACCGTGCTATAATCTAAAAAACCTGATAGACTTCTTTTCCTGTCAGGTTTTTAGATATATGGGGCAGTCTATACCAACAAACTTGTTAGAGTATAGGAGATATGAGGCGAGAGATAGATTCTTTGAATTTAATCAGTAAGCCTCTATTTTTATACATATCTTTAGTTATTTCTTTTGAGTCATCTAAGTCCTCCACGAATATTTGGGAAAGTTTTTTGGAAACAGCTGTATCATAAATAAAAGAATTTATTTCAAAATTAAGCTTAAAACTTCGCATATCAAAATTAGCTGTTCCTACTGAACAGATCTCATCATCAATAACAATGGTTTTAGCATGTAAAAACCCTTTTTCATAAGTATAACATTTTACCCCGCAGTCAAGTACTTCACCAATATAAGCATAAGTAGCCCAATAAACGCATAAGTGGTCAGGCTTATTCGGTATCATAATCTTAACATCAATGCCAGAAAGTCCAGCTAATTTAATAGCAGTTAGTACCCCTTCATCAGGAACAAAGTAGGGGGTTTGGATATAAATAGACTTTTTTGCTTCGTGGATCATTTTAATATATCCGTTTTTAATGCTAGGATGTTTCGAATCGGGACCACTGCTTACTATCTGCATCCCAATGTTCCCAGGAGCAGTGTTTGTCTCAATAGGAATATACTTATCAAGGAGAATGTTTTCGTTGGTGGCAAATCTTCTGTCTAATAAAAACTGGAGGTTGATAAGTCTCACAGCACTTCCAGTTATTTTGAGATGCGTATCCCGCCAATAGCCTAGTTTTTTGTTAAGACCCATATATTCCTTGCCAATGTTAAATCCCCCTAAGTATCCAATCATACCGTCGATTACGCAAATTTTGCGGTGATTCCTATAATTAACTCTAAGTTTAAGGAAAGGTATGAATGAAGGGAAAAAGCATGCTACTTTAACACCAGCTTGTTTTAACTCATAGAAATATTTTTTAGGGATACCAAAACAGCCCATATCATCATAAAGTAAAAAAATTTCAACACCCTGTTTAGCCTTCTCGATAAGAAGATCCTTAAAGGCTCTGCCGAGGTCATCATTTCGAATAATATAATATTCAATGTGAATGTATTTTTTAGCGTTCTTAATGCTTTCGAACAGATGATTAAAAAGATCACGACCATCTATAAAGATATTTGCACTGTTATCTTCGGTATAGAGAGATTCGTGAGCATTAAGATGAAGGCTTATAAGACTTTCATATGTTTTAATGAGGGGGTTGTTATATTCATTCATATTGTAAATAAGAGAAGCTTGTTGTCTGTGAGCAACAGCTAAAAATCTATCTTCCTCTTCTTTTTTACTAAATGTTTTACGTTTGCGGAGATCTTGGCCAATAAAAAGATATAAAATAAAGCCGACGAAAGGAATAAATAACATAATCATAATCCATGCCCAAGTAGCACTGACATTTTTTCTGGATAGGAAAATGACAGAAAGAACTAATAAGATGTTAATATATAAGAACATGTCTATCCAAGTAATTTTAATTAACAAAGGATACATCATTTAAATCACCTCAATATATCTTATCATACCAGTATGAGCAAATCTAGCTATATTCTATACTGTAAAGGAAAAATAATTAACTACGTTGTGTTCTATACGTTGGTATGATATACTAATCTAAGCTTAATTAAAAGTTATCAAAGGAGGCACTAAGCATGAACTGGACTATATTTTTCATTATCCTTGCAGTAGTAGCAGCTTTGCTAGTAGGATTGTTTTTTTGGGGGAGAAACCTGCAAAAAAAGTATGATAGTCAGCAACAACTTATCAACGAGCATAAACAAGCTGTATCACTATTTGTAATAGATAAGAAAAGGGATAATGTAAATAATCTTAAACTTCCAAAACAAGTTAAAGAACAACTTCCATGGATTTATAAAAAACGTAAGATGCCTGTTGTTATTGCAAAAATAGGGCCGCAAATTCAAACGCTTATGTGTGATGAAAAAGTATTTGACAGTATTCCTATTAAAAAACAAATTAAAGCAGAGCTTGCAGGAATACTCATTGTAAATGTTTTATCAGGTAAGCTGCCTGCTGTAAAGAAAAAAACACTTATGAATCAAATGAAAGATAAAGTAAGTTCAATTAGACCTAAAGCAAAATAAGCTTGTATACTCCTAAAGTATACAAGCTTTATTTTGGTACTATAAAAGTGTAGTTGTTAAGTCAGTATAACTGATAAGACGGCTGCACTTATTTTAATTTATAATAAAGGGAGTAATTGGTCTGGCGGGG
>JARBTY010000140.1 GCA_029239935.1 Clostridia bacterium
GCCAAAACCAATGGACATTCTCTATATTATGGAGTGACTAAGGATTTGGCTGAGGGCGCATTTGTGCAGGATTTTGGCAAGTTTGATGCTAGAACAAGAGATTGGTATAAGGCTGCTAAAGAAAATAAGAAACCCATATTTTCTCCGCTGTATAAGCATTTTGTTAAAGAGGATCTGGTACTTTCCGCAGCTTACCCTATCTATGATCAAACAGATCATTTTAAGGGCGTAATAGGTACTCATATCACGCTTTCAAGGTTAAATCAATATTTGCAAGATAAGCTGCAAGATAAAAGAGGAATAGCCTATATTGTTGAGCTAAACACAGGGGAAGTTGTAGGTAATTCTATTAATAAACCTAATTTTAAAACGCTTTCCGATGGGTCAGTTAAAAGGATTGCAATCGAAGAAGTTGCAAGTCAATCTATTGCGGATGCTTATAAAAAGTATAAAGAGTCTGAAAAAAATTATGATACGATCAAAGATGGACAAGAGAAATTTCACATAAAATTTTCCGAATATAAAAAAGAGGGCTTAGAATGGCTTATTATAACAGCTATCCCTGAAAATATGTTCACAAAGGAGATTAAAGAAAACATTACCGATGCTTTGATATTATTGATTGTTTCGGTGTTTTTATCCATTCTTATCTATATGAAAAGTACAGACGTTATTTTAGAACCTATTAGTGATTTAATAAAAACGACAGAGCGTTTTTCAAAAGGGGATTTATCACAGAGGGCAAGAATTTCTAGATATAAGGAAATTGGAAAGTTGGCAGAGTCATTTAATCATATGGCAGCAGAGTTACATAGTTTTATCAATAGTCTTGAAGAAAAGGTTTCAGAGAGAACACTAGAGTTTGAATATGCCAACAATGCATTAAAAAAGAGTAAGGAAAAGATTCAGCTCTTGTTAGATTCCACAGCAGAAGGAATATTTGGCATCGATATGAATGAAAAATGTACCTTTATAAATGCCAGTGGCCTTAGACTACTTGGATATGAAAGTCAAGATGATTTGATAGGGACCAATATACACGAGAAGATTCATTACAAATGTTATAAGGGGACACAGTATGTATTAGAAACGTGTCAAATATTTGCGGCATTGACTAAGGGGGCAGGGGTTCATTCAGATGATGAAGTGTTTTGGAGAGTAGATGGAACCTCTTTTCCAGTAGAATATTTTTCTTATCCACAGTATGTAGAGGGGGAGATTACTGGAGCTGTTATAACTTTTATGGATATTACAGAGCGTAAGCAAGTTCAAGAGGAACTCATTATTGCTAAAGAAAAAGCAGAGGCAGCCAATATTGCCAAGAGTCAGTTTCTTGCCAATATGAGCCACGAGATTAGAACACCTATGAATGGCATGATGGGTTTTTTGCAGATTCTTAAGCATACAAAGCTTAGTAATGATCAACAGGAGTTCGTTGAAATCATACAAACTTCCGCAGATAACTTATTGACAATTATTAATGATATCCTAGATATCTCAAAAGTTGAGGCAGGTAAAATGGAGCTAGAGTGTATATCTTTTGATATACGTTTAATGATAGAAAATACAGTGGTTCTTTTTGATGCAAAAGCAAAGGGGAAAGGCATTGAACTTAACATGCTGGTGAGTTCAGATCTCCCACAGTATGTTATAGGAGATCCAACAAAATTAAGGCAAGTCATGGGTAATTTACTGAATAATGCAGTGAAGTTTACTGACCACGGAGAAGTGTTTATTGAGGTCTCTTTAGTTGATGAATCTGATGAGCAAATAGAAATCTTATTTAAGATAAGAGATACGGGGATTGGGATGTCCATAGAAGAAGTGAATAAGATCTTTAAGCCGTTTAGCCAAGCGGATCCATCTTCTACAAGAAAATACGGAGGAACTGGACTTGGACTTGCGATTTGTAAAAGACTGGTGGACATAATGGGTGGCACCATAGAGGTTTTGAGCCATAAAGGAGAAGGGACGACGTTTAGTGTCCTTATGTGTTTGGGTAAGTCGAAAGATACAATGATGCTAGAAAGCAAAGGACCTAACCAAGTAAAAACAGATGGGGTAGTAATAGGGGATATGGTCCAAGAAGCTTATTATCATAAACAACTTAAAATACTAGTAGTCGAAGATGATCACATTAACAGAAAGTTTGTTATTGAGCTTTTGAAGAGGCATGGGCTCAGCTGTGATATTGCAATGAATGGAGTAGAGGCAATCAGGAACTGTAAAAATAGAGCGTATGATATTATCTTTATGGATTGTCAGATGCCCCTGATGGATGGACATGAAGCGACAAGGCAGATTCGTCTATTAGAAGGAGATAATAGGCATACAACTATAATAGCTATGACGGCCCATGCTATGAAGGGCCACAAAGAAAAATGTCTGAAAGCAGGCATGGATGATTACCTAAGTAAGCCTATCCATGTAGATCAAGTGATAAGCATACTGCAAAAATATGAAAAGACTCAAGATAGAGAGGGCCGGGAAGATAAAGATATGCGCCATTTTACTGATACAGTGCGTCTGCTTATGAAGGAATCAGGTTTTGACAAAGAAATGTGTGAAGAATTAGTGGGGGACTTTTGTGAGCAAGCAAAAGGGTTGATAAAGCATATTAAAGTGCAAATGGGTGAAAATAATCTTGCAGAAGCAGGCTTCGCGTTACATCGATTAAAGGGTTCCGCTGGAAGTGTAAGGGCTAAAGAAATCGCAAAATATGCTATAGAAGCTGAAAGCGCAGTGAAAAATAATGCGATGCAACTGCTTTCGGATTTAGTAGAGAAACTAGAAAAATTGATAAATACTTTATGTGAAAACAGAGAGAAGTGGCATACGAAATATCCAATTTGAATTTAAACAAAAAGGACTGCTACAGAGTTAATCAAATGAACTCTGCGGCAGTCCTTCACTCTATTCTAAAGATTTAGCATATTGATAATATCAGCTTTTGGTCTCGCACCAACAAGTGAATTAACAACTTTGCCGTTTTTAACGACTTTTAAAGTAGGGATACTCATGACTCCGAAGGCACTTGCCAGTTCGGGCTGCTCATCTATATTTATTTTACATACCTTTGCGGCAGGGATTTCTTGAGCGATTTGGTCGATAAGAGGTGATACCATGCGGCAAGGACCGCACCAAGGAGCCCAAAAATCAAGTAAAACAGGTTTATCAGATTTAATGACTTCCTTTTCATAATTCTCTCTTGTGATTTTTAAAGTTGGCATAATTTGTATCTCCTTTCAAATATATATATAATTACAAATTTTTATAAGTGTTATAAATCTATTATATGCGGATTAAATCATTTTATCTGTGAGAAAGTCACAAACTAGAAAATAAAAATAGAAAGGTAAATGAGGTTAAGACATGCAGTATTTGCAGAGTTGATTATATAGTAAAATTAATGATATAATTTGCTTAAAAAGAGTTGTATAATTATATAATGAAACACTAGAGTACATGGATTTCGAAGTATATGCCGCATACTATGGAGGAAGAAAAAATTTATATCATTAATAAGATAAGTGATTACAAAAATAAACTTATAGAGACAATAGAAGCCAACAATGCGGTTAGAGAAGAAGTTGCTTGTTACAATATCAATCGATTGTATTATACCGCATTATTTGCGATACCAGTGAACTTGGCTAATATCGTTATTTTTAGCTCTAATGAGTCCATAGAGACACCCTATGAAATAAAATGGCAGATGGCCATTAGGATGTGTCATATAAGTTTGGCTGTGATAATGGTTTTTCTTGGGGTCATTTCACATTCTTTAAGAAAGCAAGACGCCAGCCATTTATTTACTCGGATAATGATAGGGACAGCTATTACAACTATTCTTTTATTTGGCATCTTGATTACGGCTATAGATCAGTTAGTCACCCCAAATATTACACCATTTATAGTAGCTTGTACCATTGCTGCAGTTGTCTTTGTTATGAGGCCTTTCTTTGCAGCACTTATCTATACAGGGAGCTTTGCTTTATATTATAAAGCTATAGAATGGACACAATATGATGAAAATGTACTGTTATCTAACAGGGTTAATGGCATCACGGCTGTGGTGATTGGATTTGGTTTATCTGTTGTTTTGTGGAAAAGCCATTATCTTAACTTTAAACAAAAAAGACATATTGAAATGCAGAAATCCAATTTAGAACAAAAGAACAAAGAGCTTTTGGAACTCAATCAAGTAAAGGATAAACTATTTACTGTTATTACACATGATATTCGGCAGCCATTAGTAACAATGGTAAGTTTAATGGATCTTCTAGAAGATGATATAGAAGAGTTAAGCAGTGATAGTAATAAAATCATACAGGATGTTAAGCAGCAGATTAATCACTCCTATTCTATGGTTGACAGCTTATTAGACTGGTGCAAAAATCAAAGAAGCGGATTTAGTTTTCATCCACATAACTGGGAGCTGCATGAGACAGTATGTGAAACTGTAGATCTGCTACGAAGTGAAGCTGAAGCAAAGGGTATAAAAATTGTAAATACAATCACTCCAGGGATGGATGTATTTATCGATAAAGCAATGTTTGATTTAGTACTTAGAAATATTTTGACTAATGCAATAAAATTCACGGGCAAAGATGGTTTTATTCGAATAAAAGCTGTTAAAAAAATAGAAAAAGTGATTATTGCTATTCAGGATACAGGTGTAGGGATTGACCAGACAAAAATTCAGGAGCTTCTAAATGCAAAAAACGTTAATCCAACCATAGGGACAGCGGGTGAAAAGGGTATAGGATTAGGGTTGCAGCTCTGTAAAGATTTTATACATCGTAACGGTGGTGACTTGTGGGCAGAGAGTATGATTGGTAAGGGGAGTACCTTTTATATATCTGTGCCTGTCGGTAAAAACGCTTAGGACTCATATAGACATAGTAGGGGGAAAACTATGAAGGTTGTTATAATAGATGATTCGCAGTCAATGCTTATTATTTTAAAAAAAATATTTGGGAAGATGTCTGATATACAAGTTGTTGGAGCATTTCAAAGTGTAAATCAAGCAGAAGATTTTTTGAATGAAAATCTTGTTGATGTGGTGTTTATTGATATTAATATGCCAAAAGAAAGTGGGATTGATTTTGCTAAGCGGGTACTACAAGAAAGGGGTTCTACTGAAATAGTCTTCATCACCTCCCATAAAGAATATGCTTTAGAGGCCTTTGAAGTATATGCCTTTGATTACATAGTGAAACCAATCTCAATGGAAAGGTTATATAAAACTATTAATAGGATTAAAGACAAAAAAACGCTGCCAGATGCGGCATCTCAAAAAACAGAAGAAAAGAAATATAAATTATCAATCTGTTGTTTAGGGAGATTGGATATTTATGGCATAAGGGGAGAAATTGTAAGATTGCCTTCTTCAAAGAGTGAGGAACTATTAGCCTATTTGTTGATGAATAGAGGAAAACCTGTAAGTAAATGGAAGATAGTAGAAGATCTTTTTACAGAGATGCCGCTATATAATGCAGAGACCTATTTAAATACTACGACGTACAAGTTGAGAAAGGCTCTAGAGCCTTATGGACTAAAAGATATTATTATCTATGCGAATAAAAGCTATCAGATAGAGCTTAAAGATATGTATGTTGACTTTATAGAGTTTGAAAATCATGTGAATAGGATGTCTGCTATTAATACAAGCAATATAAAGGATGCTATAGAACTAGAAAATACTTTTACAGCGGAGTTATTTGAAGAAAAGGGATATTATTGGGCGTTGCCAGAAAGAGAGAGGTTAACAACTCTATATTGGAACTTTGCAAAAATATTAAGTAAAAAACTTTTAGAAGACGGAGACTATCTGTTAGCAATAAAAATACTAAAAAAGTTAGAAGAAAGAGATGAAACTGATGAGGAGATTAATAGTTTTCTCATACAGGCTTATGCGGCGCAGAAAGATAAAATGGCCATGATGAGGCAATATAAAAAGTATGAAGAAATATTAAGAAGAGAACTAGGTATTAAACCAGAAGTCAAATTTACTGCATTATATAAAAAACTCAAAGATTCTGTTTGAGGTATAGCACCCTAACATTTTAAACTTAAAGCAAATTAGAATGGGACGTAGAAACGTTACATTTTAATTTGCTTTTTTTGTGTTATAGACTAAAGATGGATAATTCAATACGTCAGTTTTTGAGGTTATTTATAATTTACTGTAATAGCTTGTCAGAATTTGGTCAGAACCGATAGATATAATAAAATAATAAATTCATTTCAGGAGGTCTATCATGTCAAATAAACATTTAAACTATAAACAAGAAATAAATGATTTAGAGAGGATTAAGACCGTCAGAGATGAATTGTATGAGTTGATTAATTTTTATGGGGGAAATATGTTAAATAAGGATATCATACAAATGAGCCAGTATTTAGATAGATTACTAGTAGCACATACCAACCATAAAAAGGTGGAACTATTAGACTAAGAAAGTGTATGCAAAAGGGGAAAAATGTATGATTAAATTTAGATACCTTGAAGAAGTAAAAGAAAAAATAACAATACGAAATTTAACAAATGAAGCCTAACCTATACTGTGGTACGCTGCTGTTGGAATGGAAGGTGAAAGAATGAAAAAAATAGTATTACTCTTTGTATTAGTTTTTATTACAATGGTTAGTCCATATATGTATGGGGAGACTAGTTATGACAAGAGATTAGAGGTAAGTTATCAGGTTGATGCGAATTATCCTCCTTATACCTATACAAATAAAGAATATCTATATGGTTTCGACTTTGATCTGACAAATCTCATATTTAATTCACCTGAATATAACCTAAAATATTCTGTTGATTCATGGAACATGGTTTATAAAAGGCTTGTGAGAGAGGAAATAGATTTAGCTGGTATCATTGCGATTAATGAGGATAGAAAAAAAGAAGTGCTATTTACCGAGCCGTTGTTTAAGACTTATGTCGCTATTTATACCAAAGGAAACTTTAAAGAAGTAAAACTTGAAAATCTGGAAAAGCTTAAAATAGGGGTAGGAAATGCTTATTATACAGAGTCTATCTTAAGAGATAAGCTGGACATTCCTCATTATACCAAATATGAAAATATTATAGAGGCAGTGCAGGATTTAGAAACAGGGCGTATTGATATTATATTTGAAAACCAGCAGTTAATGGATAATATCTTGATTGCAGAAGGTTTGAAGGGTTCTATAATACCTCAGATGACTGACCTCTTTCCTGTGGAGTTTGCTTATGGCATCAGTAAAAGCCGCCCAGATCTTGTTCAGTATATGAATGATAGAATAAGACAGTTGAAAAAAGAAGGTGTATTTGAAGAACTATACATCAAATATTTCTATAGGCATTCAGAAGAGTATATCCAAAAAGGGTATATAAAAATTGTATTAGGGGTGACTTTAGGTATACTCTGTATTTGTATTATAATGCTCTCGATGAGGAGCTATATCATTCATCTTAAAAAGAAATTAGAGACTAATTATATTCATTTACGAACTGCAAATCAAGAGTTAACATTGGTGCATGAAGAGCTTCAAGCCCAATATGAAGAGATTCAAAAACAATATAAAGAGATAGAAATCAAACAGACAGAGCTAGAGATGATGGCGTATTATGATAATCTCACCAATCTGCCCAATAGAGTATTCGCCAACGAAAAATTAAGTCAAGTGCTTGAAGACATAAAAGTAACAGGGGAGAAAGCGGCGGCATACTACATAGAAATTGATAACTTCAAACATATCAATGATACTTTAGGACACGATTTTGGAGATCTACTGATAAAGTGTGTAGGTGAAAAACTATCCCATATCATAAATGAGCATTCTTTCACTGCAAGGCTTGGGGGAGATGAATATGTGATACTTGTCTATGGATTATCTTCAAAAGAAAGTGTTATAAGATTAGCAGAACAAGTCATGAGTTTATTCTG
>JARBTY010000141.1 GCA_029239935.1 Clostridia bacterium
TCTGTTTTGTGAAGTGGACTCACATTTTCTATATTGACATAGTCAGGAAAAACAAATTGATACACATGTCTTAGATGATTTTGTAAAAGCTCAAATCCATCAGTCAGTTCTCTTACTACAACGCCGTTGGGGGAAGGGATAACGCCGAGGGCTTCTTCAAGAGCTAAAGTAGCTGCCAGGGTATGGTGAGTGCAGCATATACCACATGTCCTTGCTGTTAAATAGGGCATATCTAAAGGAGGTCTTTCTCTAAACATGGCCTCAAAACCCCTGAACTGCATACCACCGCTTCTAGCTTCTACGATAGAGTTGTTTTCAACTTCTACACTGATATCAAGAAGCCCACTTACTCTTGATACAGGGTCAATTCTAATTTCTGTTCTTGCCATGTCATCACCTCGCTTAATATCGTACGAAAGGTTCCATCAAATCAGGAAACCCAAAAGAAGCACAGCCTATACAGGTGGAATTGGTACCTATAGGCCAGTTATCACTATCATTCCATCTAGTCAAAGGGCAGGTGGTTCGGGTAATGGGACCGCGGCAGCCTAATTTAAACATACATTCCGGATCACCATAGGTATTGGCAAAAATACCGTAGTCAAAAAAGGCTCTTCTGGGGCACCGTTCATGGATGGTAATACCATAAAAAGTAACGGGTCTGCCTATGGAATCCAGCTCGGGCATGCCGAAATTTAAGATATAGCCAATGGTACCTAGTATCCAGACCGGATTGACTGTACAGCCAGGTATATTGATAACGGGTTGATCAATAGCTTGATTAAAGGGGACTGCCTCGGATACATTGGGTCTTCCAGATGTAGGACCACCAAAGGAGGCACATGTACCGGCAGCTAAATTATAACTGGAGCCTGGAGCAATGAGCCTCGCAGCTTCAAGAGCGGAAATGGCTCTTCCTTGGTAATTAGCAATAATGGCGTAGCGGCCACCATCTCTAAGGGGGACTGCCCCGCTGAGAATAAAGATATAAGGTGTATCTGAATTGACAGTATTTAGTATTTGTTCGTAGGCCGCCTCACCCGAATCAGCCATAATACTGTTAAAAAAAGTCATATTAACCATTTGTGTCAAAAGGTCTGCTAGACCAGGATTGGCACCATCCAAAAGAGCGATGACCTCACCAAAGCACCCGGAGGTTTCAAGCCAGATACAGTTGGGTTTTTCGATAGTACCCTGGCGTATTTTTTCTATAGCCATATTGATATAGTTCATCGGTATATGATATTTGCTGTCTGGCAGAGGACAGTTTGTAGGGTTCAAAGCGCACCTTCTTTCAGTCTTTTTTTAGTCTTCCTAAGACAGGGACGAATTTTGCAAGAGTAGTTAAATCGCTGCAGCCATGGGTACAGGAATACAAACAAGTACGCCACTGAGATGTATTGGTAATATCAAATACAATATCAGCAACAACTATATATTTAGGATTATTATTTTGGCCATTATAGTGATGCCGAAGTTCCTCAGCGGTAAAAAATCTATAAGGAATCAAAAAAGGATAATTGTTAATAACGGAGTAACTGCCAGTGAAACCAGTAGGGCCAGTGAAACCAGTGGGACCAGTGAAACCAGTAGGGCTAGTGAAACCAGTAGGGCCAGTGAAACCAGTGGGACCAGTGAAACCGGTAGGGCTAGTGAAACCAGTAGGGCCAGTGAAACCAGTGGGACCAGTGAAACCGGTAGGGCTAGTGAAACCAGTAGGGCCAGTAAAACCAGTAGGACCAGTGAAACCAGTAGGACCAGTGAAACCAGTAGGACCAGTGAAACCGGTAGGGCTAGTGAAACCAGTAGGGCCAGTAAAACCAGTAGGACCAGTGAAACCAGTAGGGCTAGTGAAACCAGTGGGACCAGTGAAACCAGTGATACCAATAGAACCAGTAGGACTGGTCATGTCGGGGGTAGAGGGCTGGAAGTATCCCACGGCAGGCATTATGCGCATGATATCCAGCGGATTATGATAGCCACAAGCCCTAGCGCGAGCAGTTGCATCAGTACCTGCCAACATACCAAAGTGGGCGCCCCCGCCCCAAGTAGCAATGTTGTTTACATTAAAAACAATACCATTAAGGGCCACGTAAGAAGGTCTGCCATCTAATCCATCATAATTACTAAGTTCTTCAGAGGTGAAAACTCTTTCTGGCACGCTAAAAGGAAGGATGGAAGGCAGCGGGACAGGATTGGAGGGAGGATTTTGCAGTGCGGTTTCAGGTATATTTAATGGCATACCTGGGGAGACTGCAGAAGCTGGCTGCTGGCGATTAATCTTTTTAGAATGAGCAGAAGGTGTTTTTAAAGAAGAAAGTTCAGCGTCTAGTTCCATAAGCTCTTGTATATAAGCAGCTATAGTGCTTGGGTTATTAAGTGTTGAAAGAAGTTTTTTAGTATTTCTTATTTCTTTTTCAAGATAAACGGCATATGATTCTTTGAGAGAGTCCATATGTAATCCTCAGCAATCTATAAAATATCTTATACATATATATTCTAAGCATATAAATAAATATGTGTGATAAGTAGAATTTGTCATAAAAAACATAGGCAGCTGCTTAGTTAAGGATGAAAAAAATTTTAAAACCTATCAATTCAAGTTAAAGGGTAAGGAGGAAAAAATGAAAAATATTATTAAATATGTAAAAATAACTGCTTATGTAGCAGTATGGATAGTTATTATTCCGTTAATTATGAGCGGCGTTTCTATTTTGCAGCTTTTTAGTGAGAAATATGATGTGACAAAATCTTATTATAATAGGGACTACTATATAAAGGTAAAGTCAGGAACAAATAATATAGAAATTTTTAAAGAGTATATGGCAGAAAAAGGATGGACTTTGCAAACAGAAGAAAAAGATAGGCTTTTATTTGCCAATGAAAAAGGAAAGACAAAACAAGTTTCTAAAGAAAATATAAAAACCATGCTTTATGAATAATAAGGGGACTTTACCTAGCATATTAAGTCTGATGCCAATAAGGCAAGAGATTTCTTGGTTTAAAAAAGCTATAGATCACTATCTTTAGTGACACCAATAAATTCATAAGGGATATCGCAGTGGATGATATATTTTTCAAAATCAGCATAGCTTATGATAAAAGTAGAGGTGTTGATATTAGGGTGAAATCCTAGTTTAGATTGTTTAGGGAGATCTTCGTCTAGAAGAAGGGTTAAAGATTTGTTCTGAGCATGGACAATGCCTAAAGGACTAACTGAACCTGGAGTTACACCAAGCAGTTCTAGAAGTTTGTCTTCCGTACCAAAAACAAGGCTGGCAGCTTTTAGCCTTTTGCGTATCGTATTGAAATGAGCTTTTTTATCTTGAAGCATAGTGACTAAATAATGTCTGTCGGCTCTTTTATCATAAAGAAATAAATTTTTGCATACATTTCCATCAAATTCTCCTAGATGTTTAATATCATCAATGGTAAATGCAGGTTCATGAGTAATGCGCGTATAGGAAATATTGAGCTGATTTAAAGTTTCTAAAATAAGGACATCTTCGTTCATTGCAAGGAACTCCTTTATAGTAAAATAGTTTATATTAACTTTATGATATAGATATCCTTTAGAAATATCAAGCAGTAAAAAACCCCCCATCTAAATAATTTAGAGGGGGAGTTTTGTTAAGTTAAGATACAAATAGATGATTAATTGTAGTTTGCTTAGTTTGCAGGAACTAATAAAGTACTGCCAGTGTAAATTTTATGTATATCAGCAAGTTTGTTGATTTTGGCAAGTTCTTGATAAGTAGTCCCCACTTTTTTTGCGATGACTGCAAGGGTATCGCCAGATTGTACAACATATTTAACTAAAGTATTTTGAACAGTTGGTGCAGGAGCCGCTACAGGAACGACTACAGTCGCAGGTTCAGGTTTTACTTCAACCTTCACTTCAGCTTTAACTGTTTCTTTAGTCTCGGCCACTGGAACAGTTGCAGAGGTTAAGGCTTCAACTTTACCTGTTAACTCAATATCTTTTACACCGTTTACAGCAATGTAGTCTATAACAGCTTCATCTAGCGCAGAGAACTGACCAGTATTTGGTTTGCCGCCAAACATGGTGTATCCATCGCCGCCAGCAGCTAGAAAGTCGTTTGTAGCTAAAGAATAAGTTTTGGTTTTATCGAGGGCTTTGCCTCCGATTTTTACCTCTTTAACACGGCTGCCAGCCTCAAGAGAAGGATCAAAGGTAAAGCTCATACCACCGATGTGAGGGAAACAGCCTTCTGGTGCAGGGTATTTAGCCACACCGACTTCAAGAGCTGCTACAAGTTCGGCACCGGTAATGTCTATGCTTACGATAAAGTTTCCAAAAGGAAGTACATTAATAATATCTTTTTTAGTGATATCTCCGGATTCAATAGAAGCGCGGATACCACCGCCGTTGGTAAGAGCGACATCGGCACCTGTTGCATCCAGCATGGCATCAACAATTAGATTACCCATGTTGGTTTCAGAGGATCTTACATTTTCTCTTTCGCCTACTAACCTAACAGGAGTAGAACCTACTTTTTCAGAAGTTAAAGTGTCAAATTCCGCTTTAAGTTTAGCAATAACTGCTGTAACCGCTTCATCAGGTACGAGTGCTGCAGCAGCTTCTTTAGTATAAAGAGTAGGTACAAAAGTAACTTCATTATTGGCATCTACAGTGACATTAACGATACCAAGATTTTTATCATATTCACCTGTTTGTACAATCAGTGTATCATTAACTTTTTTGCCTTCAGGCAAAGTCGTATGACTATGACCATCAATAATAAGGTCGATACCTGGAACTTCTAAAGCAACTTTTTCACTGGTATAGACACTGCCTTTATCAAGGCCTAAATGAGCTAAAGCAATAATAATATCAGTCTTATTTTCAAGCTCTTTGACCATTGCTGCTGCTGCTTTGCTAGGATCTTCAAAGTCAAGGCCTTGAACATTTTTAGGATGTGTTTTATAGGTTGTCTCAGGTGTTGATAAACCAAAGATACCTACTTTTATGCCATTGACCTCTTTAATGATATAAGGAGAAAGCAAAGTGCTATCATCAGCCTTCTTTACGTTAGCAGAGATAAGCGGAAAATCCATAGTTTTACTAAGTTCTACCAGCCTGTCCTGTCCATAATTAAAATCATGATTGCCAGGAGTCATTGCATCATAACCGATAGTATTTAAAATAGTTACAATACCTGCGCCCTCACTTACAGTGGATAAAGGAATACCATGTAAGGTATCACCAGCGTCAAGAACCAATACGTTTTCTTTGCCGAGAGCAGTTCTAAGTTCATTAATTTTGGCGGATACTTTGGCAAAGCCCATGCCGTCATTACTGCTTTCTTCAATACGGGAGTGTGTGTCATTAGTATGTACGATAGTCATTGTTTTAGGTGTTGTCTTAGCCATAAGCTGTACAGGTAATAAAAGTGTACCAATTAAAAATAGTGTGATAAGTGAAACAATAGCTTTCTTTTTAAACATTCTATACCTCCTTAACAATTTTGAATAGTCTATCACAATTAGTATACAAGCTAAAAATAGAAAAAGCACTACTAAAATGATAAAAATACAATTTAAAGAAATATAAATATTTTTAATTATATGATATGATAGAAATAAATTGCCAGCTATAGGGGAGAGAATAAGCGGTGATAAGAATACAAAAAAGGCAGCTTAAAGAAGAGGAAAAAAATTTTAGGCAGGCTCTTATGCAAAAAGCTGATTCTGGGGAGCTGAGCTTAACGGAGAAAGAAAAGCATGAAGAATTTATGCAATATATAAGGCAAAAAGAGCAACGAAGAAATCAAGCCATTATCATTTTTATAGGTCTATTGGGGGTTGTGTTGACCGTACTATTTCTAAGGTATGGAGGACAAAGATTAGTAGATATAACTATGCCGCAGCAAAAAATAACTTATTATGAAGTACCAGGATTATCGAATAGAAGTACTACGGAGTTATTGCAAAAGGTAGCAGTACATATAGAGCGGAATAACAGTGCCAGCAATCTTTTTAATAGTGCCATCGGGCAGTATAATGAGGCGTATTATGTAGATCATGACTACATAACCCATTTAGCATCGTTAAAGGAGTTTAGTGCGGATACAAGTCTTGCAGATTTGGATGTCTTATTTAAAGAAATTGTAGATAAACAAATACTTGTACTTAAAGAATTAATGGAAGGAAAGAGAAATATACACAATGTAAATAGAACGCTGCAAGAAATACAGCAGTTAAACGAAACCTACACGCAGTCCATCATCTATATACTGCAAAATGAAGATATTAAATGTGAAAATACCCAAGACGGCATCAGTATCTATGAATAAATTATAGCGTATAAAAAGATTGTGTAAACATTTAGAGAAAATTTTAATGTTTTTGGTGTATTGATGATAATGTATTTGACAGATGATAGATAAGTCACTAATATTTAAGTATACAATGATTGGCACAATCGATTAACGGGCTTGAAGGGAGATGACCATGTTATTTTTATTTGATTTACCTATAGAGGCAGATGAAGACACAAAACCCAAAAAAGATAAAAAGAAATTTACATTACATATAGTTAATAAAGAAAAATGGATAATTGGAAGTATTGTCCTAGTCACATTGATGATTATAGTCGGAACGGCCGGGGTATTGATGACCTATAAAACCCCAGAAAATATTTCACCTTATTGCAAGCTGATGAAGGATCAAGGCAAGATTTGCAAAATACATGGAAAAAAACATGAGGAAAAGGGACTAAAAGATCTTGTTATTCCAGAAGGAGAGATGGCGTTCCATAGGCAGCTGGCAGAAGAGATAGAAAAGGGTGCTTATTTTGACGGGGACAAGCTGTATAAAAAAGAAGACGCAGAGGAAATATGGGCTATAAAGGATAATTTTATTAAAGAAAAGGAATCCTTATTTGAAAGATACCTTGCTAGTACCTTGTCACAACAAGAAAAAGAACGGTATAATTTTCTTATAGAAGAATTGGTAACCTTAGAAGAGGCAATCATTAAGCTAGGTATAGAAGAATCAGCCAGCCTGCCTCTACAGGAAGAGTTACAAGTGGAGCAAACACAACCCATAGAACAAATAGAACAAATAGAACAAATAGAAGAGACCGAACCCATAGAACAGATAGAGCAAGCGGATCAGCAGGAACAGTCTGAACCCATAGCTCAAGGGGAGCTAAAGCGTGGAGATGAGAATAGCAGTCAAACCCCTCAAAGACAAAGTGCGGTAGTATTTGAACAAAGCGAAACACAAACATTAAACATCCCACCAGACATAGAGAAGGCCGCAACCTTAAAAAAAAGTTTATTATATAACTACTAAAAATAATAGATGTTAAAGAGGAAAAAGATGCATATGCTTGTAGAATTATCACAAAATCTTATGAATAAACTGGGGATTATTGTTTTAGCAGCTTTTGTGTTATCCAAATCCGACTTTTTTAAGGACTATCTTTTAAAAGAGAAGTTGACATTAAAAGGAAAAATATTATTTTCAATCATTTTTGGTGGTGTTGGAATCATTGGGACTTATTGGGGAGTTCCTGTTAATGATGCCATTGCTAACTCACGGTCTATAGGTGTTATTGTTGCGGGATTATTTGGCGGGCCTGCAGTTGGTGTTGGGGCAGGGCTTATTGCGGGTATTCATAGGATACTGATACCAACAGGCAGATTTACCGCTGTAGCTTGCGGCATATCCACCGTAGTAGGGGGAATGATGGCAGGGTACCTTAAAGGATATGTGGATACAAAACCTAATAAATGGATATGGGGGCTTATTATTTGTGCATGGATTGAGACGATTCAGATGGGTATTATCCTGATTGTCGCCAGACCCTTTGATCAGGCAGTGAACCTTGTACAGCTTATCTTTTTACCTATGGCTTTTATTAATGCTATCGGGACCGCTGCATTTATTCTTTTAATTGAGCAGAT
>JARBTY010000015.1 GCA_029239935.1 Clostridia bacterium
CGCTTTTTATCATCTATCGATACGTCTATCTGTGTCTCTAACATCTCAATAGCATCTATCTGGGCATCAAATTCTTGTATGGCCTCATTCACAGAGCTGGCCAGATCTCCTGTCCCCTCATTACCTTCCATAGATTCTATCATATTAATGTATTCAGCAAATGCCTTATCTTCCATAAAAATCTTAAAAACATCTTTAAGGTAGCTTTTTACTGTGTCTTCTTTAAGCACTATCTGATAAGTCTTATAGTTTTTGTTATTTTCACCCTGACCTACTGTTTCTTTGCCTATATACTTTACTTCTGATTCTTTAAAAGCTTGCGTCGTCCTCTGTTCTATCTGATCAAGCAGATCATTACTTAGTCTTTGCTTAGACACATTATCAAAGTAATTCATCAAAATGTCATAATCTTTTTCCTCAAGAGGAATCCCTGTCATGGCACATAAGGCTGATTGATTATAGTCTTCTACAAACGTCCCTAAATTAACTGTCATATACCTATCGAATAGTTCTGAAATATTAAAGCCCATCTCTTCCTGATCTTTATAAAAATCCGCCCCTAATAATCTTAAACTATTTTGATTGATGGTAAACTGCCCTAATAACTTACTATTCTCCTGGTTTCTTTTAAGTTCTGTTGCAATCCCTATACCACGGGCCATACGTTTAATTTCCTCTGCACCTTCACCTGTCATGTCTTCAAGTCTTATCTCGAAATTATTTTGAATAGCCTGTTCTTTTAGGATTTCATCTAGCAAAGCCCCGCCTGTGAGTTCTCTTACTGCCTGAGTCTCACTTACTAAAGCGGCTTGTGTATTTTTGAGAGCCTCTCCAACATATACTTTAGGAAGTAATGTAGGAACGATAGCTTGAGCAGCAGCTATGCCTACCATTCCTATACCTATTATAGCTCCGATTAAAACCCCTAGCCTTTTGCGGCCGATTCGATTGATTATAGATTTTATAGTTTGTTTATTATTATTTTCTGTCATTGTACACTCCTTTATTTTACATCTGATAATACAAATTGTCTTAAAATCTCCACAGAGGGAAAATAGTAGTCTGCATTTTTTTTCATATAAGTTATAACATCCGGTACCCTGTGGGACCATCCTGCCGCTGCAAAGGGTACGCCGCATGTTTTGGCCATATCTAAACCTGGCTTCAGGTCATCCACAACCAGTATTTCATCACACTTCAAATCATACCTTTTCATAATTTCTGTTAGAGGATAGCTGCTTGGTTTTCTCTGATGCTGCGGCAGCTCCCATCCAAATATCAAATCCGGAACCAGCTGACACTTTAACTTGTAATCTCTTATAATCTGCTCGCTTTCAGAGTGTGATACAACTGCTACTATCCCTCCTGCAGCCTTAAACGCTTTGATCAATTCAGGGAATCCCTCATAGAATTCCGGTATTTTTTCTCTTACATGTTTCTTCCAAATGTTATACTGAACAGCTTGTTCTTCCTGAGTAAATGCCATGACCTTTGTACAGAGTTCTGAAAACCCCGGATTAAAGCAATAGGAAATAAACGCCTCTAAGCTTAAAGGTTCCCTTTCAGGCCTCAATATTTCTAATGCTTCTACAAAAGACGGATAATGAATAGTTGGTGTACTTTTAACCACCGTATCATCATGATCTAAAACCAAACAACGATATCGCACGGTTGCACCTCCATTGGTTCTTTCTTAGTTGATTTTCTCTATTATAACATATTTAGACAACTATTAGACACCTTAGATACGATTGTGAAAAGTTGACAAAGATTAAAGAGGCTTTCCTTTAGTTAAAGTGAAAAGCCTCTTTGTCAAAAGCATTTTTAATCTTTACCCTTCTCTTTGATTCCCTCAGTCAGTTCCTCCGAAAATTCTACTGAGAAATTTGTCCCATAGTCTATATGCTCTGGCCTTATGTTGGACATATGAGTTCTTTGGGACTGTCTTGCAAATTTCATCACACCATAAATGGCTGCATATATAACGACCATTATACAGCCCGCTATAAGCCCTGATGCTTGTCCAGAGATAAAAGGCATACTTAAAATAATAATAATCATACTAATCAAGGCAATCAAAGAACTATAAGGATATCCTGGCATCAGGCATTTCCCATCCACTGGGCGTCCATTTTTTTTGCGATATTTTATGTGGGCTGCTACAATAACTGCATACGTAAAAAGTAGTGCAAAGCCACCGGCGCTTATCAAAAAAAGATAGACACTAGGAAGCAGCATTCCAAGGCCTAATCCTAACAGCATCGCCGCCCCCGAAAAGATAATGCTTCGGTAAGGGACATCTTTTTTATCTTTTAGCCATCTGGGAGCATGTCCTTCATCTGCCAGTGATCTCATCATTCTTCCTATTCCGAACATCGCCGCCAGCATTGTAGATAGTATGGCTGTAATAAGTACAAGATTAATGATGGTTCCAGCCCACCCCATACCCCATCTTGAAAGAGCTGCTACCATTGGACTGATATTTTCGCTAAGCTCTGATGTAGGAATAAGTGGTAAGAGTACAATAACCGATACAATATAAAATCCTACCAGACATAAGACTGTATAATGAATGGCTTTAGGAACTGTTTCTTTTGGATTTTCCGTCTCTGATGCCGCAAGGCCAATTATTTCAAATCCTGCATAAGAAAATATAACAATAAGCATACTTCCAGCAATACTTTTTATGCCTCCCGGCATCAATGGTTCTCTCAGTAGTTCTCCCGCTCCAATAGCTGGTGTCCCCGGAATACTGCCAGTCATTAACAAAATACCTATAATGATAAAGGAAAGGATAGCGAGCAGCTTGATTGCTGCAAGGCCGCTCTCGAGTTTACTAAGTTTATCCGCACCTAACAGATTGAGCAGCGTGACTCCAATGATAATAATACTTCCCAGTAACGCTATCGATACATTAGGTCGCCACTCTCTTACTAAAATAGATACAGCTGTGGCTTCACTGGACATAGCCAAAACCATGCCGCTCCAATATACCCACCCCACTACGAATCCTGTTCCAGGTCCAAAGGCTTGGGCTGCAAAGGTGCGAAAAGAGCCAGAATCAGGATTGGCCACAGTCATCTCCGACAACGCAAACAATATAAAATAAACCAATACCCCGCCTAGTATATAAGCGATTACAATAGCCGGCCCCGCCGCCTCAATAGCTACTGCTGACCCCAGAAAAAATGATCCGCCTATAACAGTCCCCAGTGCCATCATTGTAAGCTGCCATGCCGATAGTCCTTTATGCTTTTTCTCCATCATTTTCTCCTTTGTAGTTACAGTTCTTTATCACATTCTAGTTTCTACAAAATATTATTCCTCAAAATCAAAAAAGCATACCCTTCCTTAACGGAAGGTATGCTTTTTTGGTGAAGCCGAGGAAAGTTAAACAAATCCAGTGTTTAAGCCATCTTTCTAAGATAGGTGTAAAAAAGATTTTGCCTGTATCCTGTTATGGGCTTTACTTCCAATTTAGCATAATTCCTCCGCGCTATTGATCCCTCATTTATAGTTGCTTCTTTCTAAATATCAATACCGATAACACTACAAAAAGCAATGAAAGCAGGAAGGAGATCAAGATAGTGCAATAGAGCGAAGATACCTCTATGGAGTTTGTTATGAGTCCCAAATTATCAGTCACTAACGAAATTGGATTATACCTATGCGCCGCCGGCATGATATTCACAAGCATACAAACAACTACTGCCGCGCCTGTGCTGAGCAAGCATCCATGATTGCTTTTCGTCAGAGTTGCGCAAAGCAATAATATAGCTAGTAAAAACACACCAAACAGCCATAGGCAAAACGTGGCAAACAATAGACTTACTATTTCGCCAGCTGGGAAAAGATATACCGTGTAACCATAAGTCAGTCCGAAGCATAGCGCAATACTGATCGTCCAAACCAGAACCATACAGGTGTATTTTGAAAGGATGACCGCAGTCCGAGACAATCCTTTTGTCAGCATATTGATAAGCGTCCCCTTAGACAGCTCCGATGACAAAACGGGGCTGAATAAGATTACCATCACAAACAGTCCCATTTGCGTTGCGTTCTTGAAAAACTGCGTCCATGAGTCAAAAGCAGTCGCCTCCGGCAAGGTCATAGTGATGCTGTCCGACATGAGGTTTCCAAGTATTTCTGGCAGCAGTTTTGCCATGAGGGGATTTGTGATTCCGAAAACCGCGAAGACAATCAACATAATGAGCAGCTTATAGGTTTTTGCGTATTCAAAAATCTCTTTTTTCAGAAAAGCAGAGTAGTTTTTCACCCTACCACCTCCACAAACAGACTTTCCAGCGTCGGCTCCATAACTGCAAACTTCAATGGAATAATCCGCTTTTGCGCTAACACACCCAGCAGAAAATGTCCGTCCATATTGTGATTGGCAAAAAGCACCGTCACAGTGTTTCCATTGCGTGACAAACTGATTGCCGGCTGCCTGAGTTCCTCCGTGTTCTCGAATAAAGATGCTTCCTTTGCACTGCCAAATTCAATGATAAACCCACTATGCCTGTGCCGCTCTTTGATTTCCGAAAGCGTACCGTGTAATACCAGCCTGCCT
This sequence comes from Clostridia bacterium, assembly GCA_029239935.1. Next base: position 4,571 of record JARBTY010000015.1, read on the forward strand.
TTGTGCAATACCGCAATGCGGTCGCATACTCTTTCTACGTCCGACAGGATATGGGTCGAAAACACAACAGTTGTTTTTCCTTTCACCGCAAGTAGGATGTCTAGTATTTCCTTCCTGCCGATTGGGTCAAGTGCTGATGTCGGTTCGTCGCATATGAGAAGTTTGGGCTCGTTTAGCAAGGCCTGTGCGATACCAAGGCGCTGCTTCATCCCTCGTGAAAACCCACTGATTTTCTTTTTTTCGTCTTTAAGCCCCACAAGCGAGAGTAATTCCTCGCTCTTCAATTTGGTCTTTGCTTTCGTAAGGCCGGTTATTTCACCGCATAGCTTCAGATATTCCATTGGCCTCATATATCCATAGAACTCAGGAACATCTGGAAGAAAACCTATACTACGGTTGGTTTTTGTTTCGCCAAACGCAACCTTTTCCCCACATACAGTTACCCTTCCGCTATCCGGCTTCAATAATCCCAGAACAATTTTCATCGTTGTTGTTTTACCCGCGCCATTCTGCCCGACAAAACCAAATATAGAATGCTCCGGCACATCCATGTCAAATCCACTGAGCACTTTACGGTTTCCAAAACGCTTGAAAAGCTGATTAACCTCCAAAATACCCATTATTCTTCACCCCTCCCGAAGGCGAAGTATACGACCGGACCGATAATCTGCACAAACATGACGATAAAAGCCCACATCACCTTATTCCCGAAACGGTAATGGGGATGCCGTAGCACATGGACAAGGGCAGTAATACCAAGCGCAAGCTCCGCGATAACCAGCGGAATCAGAAACGGCAAATATTCTTTCAGCATATCTAAACCCATGATGTAATCCTCCCTAACAATTATTTTTTAGTTTTTCCATAATCCTATGAAAACGACGTTCGTCAGCCAACGCAGTAAACGCGGGGTTATTTACTATCCCGTCGGCCATGCTCTGCCGGACGATTTTTTCATCCCGTGGCAGGGCTGTTCCTAAATCAAGCTCCTCAAACCACTCATCTATCAGATTAAAGTAATCGTCTCCTTTTAGTCTCAACGGATATATATTTCCCGTTACGAGCTCCGCGTATTCTTCAAGGATTTCCAGGGCTCTGTCTGTATTTCCAAGCATCGTATATCCCTGCGCAGCTAAGATGTGGAACTTCAAGAGTATCGACGGATGAAGATTTTTTAAGTCAAAAGCCTCAGCGACGACAAGCGCCCGTCTGTATGTTTCATCAAACTGTTCCGGCTCATCTGTACAAAGCATGAGATAATAGGGAAAGGCACCAAAAAGAGAAAGCATATGCTGGTAGATACCGACTTGCAATACCGATTTTGCTTCTCTGAATTTGCCGATCATTTGGTAGGCTGGTGCAAGTAGCGTTTCTGCGGAAATTATCTTCCGGCTTGTTCCCTTAAGCAGTTCTATAACCTCATTTGGATTTCCCAGCGTCAAATCACAGAATGCCTCCATATTCAATGCGAGTTGCTTAATCTCTGCATCTTCACTTTCTTTCTTCACCCGGATAAACAGCTCCTTGGCTTCTGCAATCACAGAGAAGGTTTTATCCATGTCACCTGATTCCATGCTGTTGTTTACGAGCAACGCGCCAATTTGGAACAGCAAGGGAAAGCAGGAGAAATACTTTTTAGCAATCTCACGGCAATGCTCTAATACTTCATCGAATGGTTTGGAAGCAAAATCGGCGGATAGTCTCAAATACAATTTACGGATATCCTCTTTGCTCATTTGCGGCTCATAGCCCATGAGCTCATCAATGCTAATATTGAAAAAGGCCGCAAGCTGTGGAAGAAAAGTAATGTCTGGATAACTCTGACCTGTTTCCCATTTAGAAACGGAAGCCTTGGATACTCCAATGTAGCTTGCAATATCGTCTTGTGTCAGTCCTTTTTCTCTGCGCTTATTTACGATCGTCCGTGCAATATTAATTTCTTTCATGTTTGTCACCTCCACTATTATTATACTAGTTGACAAAATCAACTTCAATGGATCTGCGGTTGATTTAAGTTGATAAAATCAACCTCAGAGAAACTTATAGCATTCACATCTCGGCTCTCCGGTTCTTTGATGCTTTCATTTTCTGTTTTGATTTAATATAAAAAAAGGCTTTCACTTTTTACAGTGAAAGCCCCCGAAAGGCGCGGATTTACTGGCTTTGCAGTCAATAAATCTATATTGCCTTTTGCTTTTGATGTTCCCGGCGGGAATTGAACCCACGGCCTACCGCTTAGGAGGCGGTCGCTCTATCCAACTGAGCTACGGAAACATACTATATAATCACATATATAATGTTGACCAGCGTCGCCTGATTAGGTCAACATTTGGTCAACAATTATTATAGTACATTTTTATATGCTTTTCGTCAAGTATTTATTTAGTAATAATACTTCCTTGAAGCCAGCAAGTACCCATAAATCGCATACCCACACTTGGTTCTCCTACCAAAACACTTTTATTAATCATGACCTCAAGAGGCATGTCATTAACATTTAATACAAATAAATACATCTCTTCCTTGGTCTTCTTATTTCTTCTAGTCCTTATTTCAGTTATTTCTCCTAACACTGCATAAGTTGCATCTACCAAAGTAGTAGGAACAAAATATCCGCTCATAATAGAAAGAAAATCTTCTTCCAGCATACGCTCTTTAAGCTGCTCATCTAGTTCTCTTTCTTCCTGCTCCAACTGTTCTTTAGCCTCTTCATCACCTTCCCTGGCTCTCTGAATGATTACTTTTAACTTTTCACGTTCTTCTTTTTCAACGACTTCTTCTTCCTCATTTCTTTCGATGGGAAGAATAATTGTTCCCTCCATAGCTAAACCTGCTACTTTGACTTTATTGAAAGTCTTTTTAGTATCAAGCATCTCAGTATATTCAACAACATTTTGAAGCCAAAATATAAACTGCATACCTGTTTCTCTTTCCTCACAGACTGCATAATAGGTATATTCATCATCCACACATTCTACAACCAAGTCCTCTACATGAATCATATGATGAGATTCAACATAAGGCTCACATTGCTCGACTTGTATTTTAGTATCCTTTTGACCAGCTTTTACCACTATTCTTACCATCACATACGTATCTTCAGCAAAAGCCTTGGAATACTCTGCTAATATATCGTTATTTTTAGTTCGACTAGCAATCTGTTTAGTAGGGGTATCTAAAATTTCACCTACTATATCTTCTATTTTATACTCACTATCTGCTTTTGAAAAACCTACTGCTGTAATTGGAGATTCCATATTCATCCCCCTCTCATTATATCGATTAGCATAATTTTTACTTATTATGTCTTTTTAAAATGCTCTATAGCTAGATATCATTCCTATTATACATGAGTTTATTTACAACTTTCAAGTAAATTTGCTCTTTATTAAATATATCTTTCTAAGGGTTATAATATGAATAAAGCTTTGAGAAAAAATAAAAGCTATGATTTTATCATAGCTTAGCTTATTCTTTATAACAATTGACTAACATAATCCATTAATAACATCATTTAATGTATCAGGGTAATTGGTAATAATTGCATCCACTCCAAGGTCAATCATGCCTTTCATTTCTTCTACCTTATCAACAGTCCATACCGTTACCTTTTTGCCAATACTATGAATAGTATCAATAGCTTCTGCATCCATCACTTCATAACAGCAGCATATCGCATCTGCATATCTATAATCCTTTATATCCCATGGAACTTCTTTACACAATAAACCTGTTTTAATCTTTTCATCCAGAAGTTTGACCCGTTTTAAAGCTTGTCCGCTATATGAAGATAAAATAACTTTATCCTCAAGTTCTAACTCCTTAACCTTTTCTACTATTTTGGCTTCTATTCCTTTATATTCATCTTCACTGTTTTTAATTTCAATATAAAGTCTTACATTATATTTTTTAACTAAGTCTAGCGCTAACTTAATAGAAGATATTTTTTCACCTTTATATTTTGTATGATATTTAACTCCTGCATCAAACTGCAGCACCTCTTCTAATGTATAATCCTTAATAAAACCTGTTCCTGTCGTTGTACGGTCTAGCTTGTCATCATGAATAATAACTAATTTGCTGTCTTTTGTCATATGGACGTCTACTTCAATGCCATCACAATACCCCTCTGTCAATGCTTTTACAAAAGCAATGTTGGTATTCTCTGGATACTTTCCGCTAAATCCTCTGTGTGCAATATTTAATACTCTTTCCAATTTGTACCCTCCTTTGAAAATTTTATAGTTATTTACTATTTTTTTATATTATATTGATGTTACTATTTCATATCATGATTATATACTATTTATGCATAGTGTCCAATGTTTTCTATGATTTTTTTTCTTTTCTTAAAAAATTTTAAGAGATCATTGCACGTCTCTTGAAAAGAAGAGCTTCTAACAGAATGTATTTCTGTAGAAGCTATCATCCTATCTAAAATGAATCGTTTGCGTTTCTGCGGTAAGTTTTTCAAATACAAACCCTTGTTTCCTGAGACCTTCTACAATCTCTGGCAAAGCCTCTACTGTTGTAGTTTTGGCTGCTGCATCATGCATCAATACAATGGCCTGCTCTTTAGACTTAGCACCGTTAAGAACCGAGTCTATAATAACTTGTTTATCCTGTGTGCTCTTATTGGCATCTCCTGAATCTACATTCCAATCGAAATAAACAAATCCTTGTTCTTTCATTTTGGGTATGATCCTCTCCATGATATCAAATCCAGCATGCTTTTTAGCTATAGTATTATTAGATCCTCCTGGAAAACGCATTACATTAGGTTTAATCCCAGTTGCCTCTTCAAGCAGCTGGTCTAATTGTTCCATATCTTTCATAAAGCTATCTACATTTTTATAAATTTCATTATATTTATGGGTATTGGTATGAACAGCCAGCGTATGTCCTTCATCTACAATCCTTTTATAAATTGCTGTTTGGCTTGCATCTCCTATAACAAAAAATGTCGCTTTAATATGATTAGCTTTCAAAAAGTCTAATATCTTAGGTGTGTTTTTACTTGGACCATCATCAAATGTAAGATACGCATACTTTTTATTTTCTTCTGTAACAGGTTCAACCCCTGGATTCTCTCTCTTTATCTGCTGTAATTCTTGTTCTAAATCTATAACTTGTTTTTGAAGTGTTTCTTCTTTTATTTTAAAGTCCTTTGAACTGGCTTCTAATTGGGATTTTTCTTCTTGAAATATCTCTAATTCACTTTTTGTTTGATTAAATTGATCCATTTCATTGATTGTTTTAGCTGCTAAAAAACTTGTAAATCCTATAAAAACAATTGCTAAGAACAGAAAAATAAAAGGATTTGTTTTCCGTTGCTCTTTTTTCACATAAAGCCTCATCACTATCACCCTTCTTTAAAAATACACATTAAAAAATCCTTTATTGAACCGCCATAGAATCTGGTATAATAACTGGTTCAAACTGACGCATTGCTTCATTTAAATCTTCTCGGCTTTTTTCGTAAAGTTCTACATTCTTTTTAGCAACTTCAATCTCTTGTTGTAAATTAATATTATCTTTTTTTATCGCTTCAATACGCATTATATTATCTTCAATGCCTTTTTTTACATAAAAAAATCCACCTATTGTTAATACTGTGGTTATTAGTCCAATAATCATCACAGTGATTGCTATTATAGAGAAAGTATTCTTTTTACGTCCACGCCCTAAGTTGCTATAATATGTCATTTTATATTTCTATCCTTTCTTTGATACTTGTATTATTTGGTCTCTTTTTAAAGTATACTATATTTTATTGTAATTTTAAACACTTCTGCCATATTATTCATTACCATTTAATAACAAAAAACTCTATGGACTGTTTAAGTGATACTAACAGCTTATGGAGCAGTTTATTATTTTATGTAAATCTTTAGGCTTGTAGCAGCGTGCCGTAAAGAGGGAGGGCATCTAATCCCTTTCGTCCTCGTCTTTTTGAAACTTCTAAGCTCAGAGCTTCATCTAACACTCCAAACTCTCAGGTAAGAAGAACACTTACCTGCTCAGACAGCGGAGCTAAGGGCAGATGAAGCTCTTTCACTAAGAATTTTCTAAAAATCCTGCGGAAGCAGTTCTCAGATCCCCTCCCTCTTTACTCTATTTCTTCTGCATTAAAGTTACTATCAGTGCGGTTAGCCTATATTTTTTTATGAAATCTTTTATTAAGACACACAGCAACATTCAAATCCACAATCCTCTGATCCGAAGTCAGTTAGCTTTTCAGATATGATGGCTCTGTGTACAAGCTCACTTGCATTTCCAGCAGATTCAACCTCCCAATCTTCCCATGCTACAATTTTTCTGCTGAACAAGTTTGATATCATACAGAGGTCATAATATCGTCCTTTAATAGGTCCGTCGAGATAGATGATATACTTGTGAAAAGCAAACCGTTATAATAATCAGATAACTTAAATCTTAATTGCATATCTTGTGTATCACATACTATTTCGTTACTTTCATTCAAATAACTTATATTTACCTTATATTCCATTTCATCACCTTCTCAAGGTTCTTAATTGTTTCTAATATATTCTTTATAAAAATTTAAATCAACGTATTCTACGTATCACTCTACTCATTTTTATTTATGTTCCACACCTCTATCTGCATCTTTAGCTTATTTTAGGGCAAAACAAAAAAGCCATAAACCTTGTATCTGTTGATATACAAGACCTATGACTTTTAAAAACGCACGCAGTAAGATTCGAACTCACGACCCTCTGATCCGAAGTCAGATGCTCTATCCAGCTGAGCTATGCGTGCTAACGTATTAGATTCTACCACAAATCTGCATGCGTTACAACAGCTTAAATAGTTATTTTATCTTTTCCATACTTTATTAAACAACATTAAGTGCTCTTCTTGACTATTGAGGGTGTCTGCTACATAAGCTGCTGAGATAATAGCTGTGCAAAGAGCCGATAGCTCTTTACTGGATTTTTGCAGAGTGATTTCTCCTGATTTTTGAGCATCTTTGCAGAGCTGTTCAAAGATTTTACCCATTGTAAGCGAATTGTAATAGACATATTCTCCTTCTTCGATACCATTAAAGAAATATACAAACTCTGCATCGATGAGTTTCATTTCATTGGACTCTTCACCTGCATTAAGAATCACATTGATATAGCTGTCTAAAAATCTAGCATACTGCTTTTCTTCACTTACCCAGGTATAAAGCTCTTTTAATTTTTCTTCAAAAGACATATCAGCATCCCAAAGTTTGATTCTAAGAGCAATCTTTATGGTAAAAATTCTTAAATAATACTGGAAAATATGATCCTTAGTAGAAAAATAATTAAAAAAAGTTCCTCGGGAAATCTGAGCTTTTTGACATATTTCATCTACTGTAATAGCAGAATATTCCTCTTGTTTAAGTAGAGTTGTCACTGCTTTTAAAATAGTTGTTCTTGTTTTAACAAAATTTATCTTTCGCAGTGGAAAACTTTCTAGGGATTGATACAACATTATAAATAAATCTCCTTCCAAATTTCCAAAAATTTTTCTTCTAAAGTATGGTCTATTTTCGCCATAATATTCATTTTTGATAGATTTATTTATTTTACTGTTAACAAAACAGAACTTTACAATGTTTTCAAATGGTTTATTTAATGTTATAATGTGTTCATCAAACAGTTATTACATATTTTTACAATTTCACTTTTTGATGAAAGGGTTTTCACATGTACAAAAAACATATTTGTTTCTTATGGACGCTTTTAAGCTTATGCTTTTCTATAAATGCCACACCCCTTCCTCTAATCCATGCAGATGGCGCAATACTCCTTGAACCCAAAACCAATACGGTGCTTTATGCTAAAAATATATCTCAAACCTTTTATCCAGCTAGTACTACTAAAGTCCTTACTTCACTTATTTTATTAGAAGATATGCCTATTGATACGCTGATTACAAAAACAAAAACCAGCGTTGATGAAGTGCCTAGTGACAGCAGCCAAATAGGGATTAGCACGGGTACTCAGTATACGGCCCTTGAAGGCCTACATGCCATTCTTTTAGCTTCTGATAACTATGTAAGTTATGATATGGCTGTTAAAGATGCGGGCAGTATAGAAGCTTTTGCAGCTAAGATGAATCAAAAAGCAGAGTCTTTAGGAGCTTTTTCTTCTCATTTTATGAATCCTCATGGTTATCATCACCCAAGTCACTACACTACCCCCTTTGATTTGTCTCAAATAGCAAAAGCCGCTTTTAACATACCTCTTTTTACCCAGATAGCCGGAGTCAAAAGTCATACTTTTATGTCCACGAATCCAGTAACTAAGATTCCAATTAGTCATACAGCTCTTTTATTTGATGAAAAAAGTTCTTACTATAATCCCTATGTTATTGGCGCAAAAACAGGATTTCATACCCCTGCTAAACGTACGCTTATAGCTAAGGCCAAATATGATAATATTGAACTTATTGGCGTTATCATGCGCACTGATAACCCCTTACAATTTCAAGATATGAATGCCTTGCTGGAGTATGGACATCAAAATTACAGTTTAATTGAAAATACTCCCTTATTGCCTTCTTTAGTTAATCATTCCTATTCTCGTTGGGCAAAGCCTTATGTAGACTTTGCAGTGGATAACAATTGGCTTATTGATCCCGTCAAAAATTATACTGAAAATATTACTAGGCGAGAGTTTGTTACTTTACTCAAAAAAGCTCTTCCCAATCATTATGAAAGTTTATTAAATGCCTTTATCCAATATGACGGTCCTTCTATATATAAAGAAAATCTCCCTGCTGACCGTAAAGATATGGCCCTTATTAGCTATCGTTTTTTATCTGAACTTGGCTTTAACTCTGACAATGCCCCTATTACCTCCTCGGCCTCAGATATTGATAAGCTTTCTGCAGACTATCAGCAAGCTATAACCTTTAACATCAGAACAGGTCTTATGGGCGAAAATCATGCTGCTTTTGATCCTGATAGTTTGGTTACTTACGAACAAGCTATCTCCATTGCCTATAGGCTGCATGATATTATCACGCGATACGATGCCAATCGTCTTCCGATTCTCTAAATGCTTTATTTAAAGTCTCTTTTACAAGGTTTTGTAATGTGCATAGGTATTACTCTGCTAGGATACACAAAATAAAAACAGATGTTATTTGGCAAGAAGACCTTGCAAAAATAACATCTGTTTTTGATTAAAGATAAGACTTAAATTTTTATTTTGAGATAAAGGTTTTTACTTAGTCTCTTAATGGCGCACCATTTGCATCGGTTGTAACTTGACCGCAAAGTATAAGAATCCCGTCAACAAACGGCCATATTGTTCCTATTCCACAGGTAAAAACACTTACTAAAAGCTGAGCAATCCCAATACCTGTGTAACCCAAATAAAATCTACCTATTCCAAAACATCCTAAAAAGATTTGTAAAAGTCCGGCAGCAAGTCTGGATTTTTGTGAAGCCATGCCATTGTATCCAGTTCCTTGATTATACTGCTGATATTGTCCGCTGTATTGTCCCTGCCCACCATATTGACTTTGACCCTCTTGTTGTGACTGTCCGTTGAAACTTACTTCACTCTTATAAGGCTGCTGTGTACTAGTATAATCGCTTTGACCATAGACCTCCGGAGTTTCTTTTGGCGCGCCGCAGTTGGGACAAAATTTTGCTTCTCCATTTACTTCATTTCCACATTTTGCACAAAACATGATATCCTCCACCTAACTGTTGGTTCTATATGATACTGTTTTTATACTAACATATTATCCCTTGCCACTTCAATAGCAAAAACACTAATATCCCTTTAGAACTTTTCCACTTATAAGACATATACTATACTAAGAAGATTACAAGCTAAAGGAGATTCATTTATGAGCATGGAAATTTGTAAAGACTTGGATGAACTTCATCCAATCGTTAAAGATCTGGCCCTTAAGCTACTTGAAAACTGCCGAAAAGAAGGACTTAATATCGCAATCAATGAGACCTACAGAAGCGTAGAGAGACAGGACTATCTTTATGCACAAGGCAGATGGCGTCCCGGTAATATCATTACACATGCAACAGGTGCTTCCATGAGCTCTTATCATCAATGGCGCATGGCCTTTGATATTTATAACAATGTAGCTGGTGATGCCTATAATATCACTGTACTAAATAGAGCTGGAGCTATCGGTGAACGGTTAGGCCTTGAATGGGGCGGCAGCTGGAAAAGCTTTAAAGACACACCTCACTTTCAGTACACCTTTGGATTATCTATCGCTGACCTGCGTTCCGGTAAAAGGCCTCCAACTGCCGTTGACCATAGCTTTGAATTGGCCGTTAACATCCTTTCTCAAAAAGGTATTATCCGTAGTCCTGAAGCCTGGATTAATCTGGCTAATGTCAATGTTATTTATACCAAAGGGCTTATCCTAAATATGGCAAAATATATTAATCCTTCTGTGCATTCACACTCCTCAGCTGTTAAAGAGTTGCAAAAGGCTGGTATTATAGGTTCACCCAATATATGGCTTAATACCGCTTTATTCTCTGTTAATAATATTAAGTCACTTATTATAAAAGCTTCTAAAATGCTCTAGTTTTATTAAAAAAAGATTGGCGAATCGCCCTATGGGTATCCACCAATCTTTTTGTTTTACCTTGTCACATTTCTAATCCATTTCCCTCTTTTAACTCTTATTAAGGATATACCAACTTTTAATATTTCATCACATTTCAGTGCAATAAACACCAAAGCTATCGGCAGATGCAGAATAACTGCTGCAACATAACCTAAAGGTATTGCCACCGCCCATAAGAAAATGATATCTGCTACCAACACAAACTTTGTATCTCCGCCGCCCCTAAGTACCCCTATCATAAGGACAAAGGCCACAGACTGGAATACTAGCATCAGAGAGCCCGCCGCCATAATCTGCCGGGCAATATCTTTAGTGTTTTGTGAAACATTATAGAGCAGAAGAACATAAGGGCGAATGCCAAACATAATCACTGCTCCGATTAACCCTAGAGCTATAGAAAGGAAAATCAGCGTACTGGCATATTCTTTTGTTTTTTCATATTCCATAGCTCCTACTGTATTCCCTATAATCACTGCTCCTGCATGACCCGCTCCCATCGTAAAGATTGATACAAACTGCCACACTACATTATTAATACTATTAGCTGCGACTACTTCTGTTCCCAATTTAGCCACAATGAGTGCCAGCGTCGAAGAGCCTAATGCCCATACCAGTTCGTTAAGAACGACAGGCCCCCCCACTACAACCAAGTCCTTTAAGAGTACTTTATCTGTCTTAAGCAAATATGCAGGTTTGAATTTAATTTTTTTCTCTAAAAAGATTAAAAACCCTAAGGCTATAAGAAATTCTACCAACCTAGCACAGGCCGTTGCAATAGCCGCTCCTTTTACACCCATAACCGGTGCTCCTAAATTTCCAAATATGAGTACCCAATTTAAGAATATATTGGTGATAAGAGATACACCATAGACAACTATTGATATTTTAACAGTCTGTACAGACCTTAACACGCTAATTGTCACATTGGTAAGCGCAAAAAAGATATAACTGACAAAAATAGTTCTTAAGTACTGTCCGCCTAATTCAATAACCTTTGCATCTGTCGTAAAGGCTCCCATAAACTGCTCCGGTACACAGGCTGCTATCAGCATAAAAATCCCCGCAAATAAGACGCTGACCTTATAAATAATGGACATTACTTTATGTATTGCTTTTGTATCTCCTTTTCCCCAATACTGAGCAACCAGTATGTTGGCGCCGCTTCCCAGTCCAAATATAATTAGCATAAAAATAAAAAACAATTGATTGGCAATCGTAACTGCCGACAAAGAAACCTCTCCAAGTCCTCCTACCATAACAGAATCTGCCATACTTACTGCAAAAGTAATAAGATTTTGGCAGGCTATAGGCAGGGCTATAGATAGGATAAGCTTATAAAAATTCCTATCTTTCGTAATATGCATCTCTCTCATCTCCAGTCTTTCTGTACTCCATAAAAACAACAACAACCCCATCTTTATTATAGAGCTGTCTAGTTTTAATCATATAAAAAAATAGTTCTACAATAAATATGTAGAAACTATTTTTAATGTCTACTCTATTTTTTTACTTGTTTACTTTGAAAAACTTATCTTCTCTATCCCACCCATATAAGGACGAAGTGCTTCTGGTATAATGACTGACCCATCTGCTTGTTGATAGTTTTCTAAGATTGCTGCAGTTGTTCGTCCTAGGGCTACTCCGCTGCCGTTCAGCGTATGGACAAACTGCGCTTTATCCTTAACATCTTTTTTGTATTTGATATTAGCACGTCTTGCCTGAAAATCTTCAAAGTTTGAACAGCTTGATATTTCTACATACCTTCCATAGCTTGGCATCCACACTTCTAAATCGTAGGTCATAGCTGAGCTAAAACCTAAATCACCTGTGCAGAGTCTCACAACTCTATAAGGAAGTCCCAATGTTTTAAGGACATCTTCTGCATCATTTGTAAGCTTTTCTAACTCTTCATAAGATTCTTCTGGCTTTGCAAACTTAACAAGTTCTACTTTATTAAATTGGTGTTGACGAATAATGCCTCTTGTATCTCTTCCTGCTGAACCTGCTTCTGCTCTAAAACATGCAGTGTAGGCACAGTGTTTGATTGTTAGTTCCTCTCCTGAGAGAATTTGCTCTCTATACATATTGGTAACAGGCACTTCTGCTGTTGGAACAAGGAAATAATCTGTTCCCTGTATTTTGAAAGCATCTTCCTCAAATTTTGGAAGCTGACCTGTTCCGGTCATGCTTTTTCTGTTTACCATAAAAGGTGGAAATACTTCTGTATACCCATGCTGATCCACATGCATATCCAGCATAAAGTTCATAAGTGCACGTTCAAGTCTTGCTCCTAACCCTTTATAAAAAACAAATCTAGAGCCAGTGACTTTGGCCGCTTTTTCAAAATCTAATATATCTAAATTTTCTCCAATATCCCAGTGTGCTTTAACTTCAAAATCAAAAACTCGCACTTCTCCCCACTGACGGATTTCTGCGTTATCTGCATCACTTGTCCCTACCGGAACTTTTGCATTAGGAAGATTAGGAAGCGTCATTAAAATTGTTTCAAGCTTTTCATCAATCTCTTTAACCTTAGTGTCAAAATCTTTAATGTGTTCTGATAATTCTTTCATCTCTGTAAAAACAGCTGTTACGTCTTTTCCTTCTTTTTTCATAACAGGTACTTGCTTGGATACGATATTTTGTTTGTTTTTTAGCTGCTCAACTTCTTGAAGCAGTTCTCTTCTGCTGACATCCAAAGCTGTAAACTCGTCTAGATTGTAAGTCCCGCTTCTTGTACCAAGTGTTTTTTTAACGCCTTCTAGGTCTGAACGTAATAATTTGATATCTAACATTTCTCTTCACCTCTTAAAATATGATATACACTCTATTGTTTCGTATATAGATGCTCTAAGTATATCCTATACTTACTCCAAATTATGAATAAAAAACGTCCTTTTATCCATATATCTCTATATACGCATAAAAGGACGAGTATAACCCGTGGTGCCACCTTCATTTATCAACAGCTGCAAGCCGATGACCTTATAGACTGCTATAAAGGGCAGCTCCCTTCTGATTCATCACCAGAGACTCCAAAAGCGGAACACTTTAGACTGTTTACTAGTTCACACCACCCACTAGCTCTCTTCAAAACATTCTCTAAGCTTTTCTTTTATCATCGTCATAATATATAGTATACAATTGCTTATATTATAAGGTAGGTGACAGAAAAAATCAAGAAAGCTTAATTATTTTTTAAAATTTGTATATAAATAGTTTTTACTGTTCATACTATTATCGTACCAAGTGTGAGGTACATCGCTAAATCCCCCCTCAACCTAGGTTTCTCCCCCTGAAACCTAGGTCCTTTTTTTACCTATTGATATTCAAAGAATTTCTACTTGGTCATTCGCTCACTTTATTACCTCTTAACAAATTCGGATTTCATTTAATGACCCCTATCATTTTATTTACTCCTGCTTTGCATACTTTTTTAAAAAATGGTTAGTTTAAATGTATACTACATACCAATAACATAGAGGTGAATCATGAATATTATAGCTAAACATAAGACTTTTATTACAACCATTTTACTAACTAGCCTTATATTTTCCACTTCCTCATTGTGGGCTTCTGCACCTTTAATTACTTTGCAATCTACTCAACCTACGCTTATTGAACATAGACAGATTGTTTCTCAGTTCATAGATCAGTTGAAAATTATACAAACTAGAACTTACGGGCTAATACAACTGGCCTTAGAAAGTCCTATTAAGGATATAGCTAGCTTTAAGACAGGTATTAATTCAGTTAATAATACTGCAGCAGTACTTCGTAGAGATATCTTAAATTACCAATCCACTCTTTTGGATTCTAGCTTTCAATATAGAGATGTATTGCTTCTCTTAAATGCGCTTAATTATACTAAAAATGCCTTGTTCGAATTAGAATTATTATCAGTAACAACTAATAATGTTGAGAGAACAGAACTGATACAAAATCTTTTTCAATCAAGAGCCGAGGGGATTAATACACTAAATATACTTGAAGACCTTATTTCTGAAACATATAACTAACCTTGACAGCTTACTTTTCATATACAAAAGTCCATTTTATAATGCTAAACTTAGGTTGTTCATTGCTTGTCTTCACCTTCACCCACGGCCCATATTCTTTCCATCTACACGCCTCACATATCCTTGAATTAACCCATATTTCAAATTACTTAAGTTTAATATGAAATCATTTATCTCCTTGATTATCAACAATCTTACTACTTTGTATATTCTTAAAAACATTCTGCCTTGAAACGGTCCTTTTTTTATTAATCCTTAGGGTTTTGTCCATTGATAAAGTATAGACTGCTTATTATAATCCATTGGTTCTTTGTCTGGAAAGAATACTGCCATTCGTATACTATACACCCCGACAATAACCCCCACTAACACGATCCAAAACCATCTGTTCATTGTATTATTTTTACATACTCTGCCGTTCCAAAAAATACCTACTATAAGTAAGATGGGTACCAACCAAAATAGTGGGTGCCACCTCAACGCTTCCTTTAAATCCATCCTAAAAAAAGACAGCCATGCTCTTGTTAAACCACATCCTGGACAAGGTAGACCTAGTGTATATTTAAAAAGACACCTGATATCAGATACATAAAATATAAAAGTCCCAAGAGCAATGATGCTGCTGACTCCCAGTAGTATACCTATATTTTGTTTAAAATTCCTTTTAAATTCTTTTTCCTTCATGATATCCTATCCTTTTATTTTCTACATTTTAAATAAATATAAAATATTATAACACATTCTATTGTTCAATACTTATATTTTTATTCAAGTTCGTTTATTATTTAACATACTTTTTGGATAATTATCTTTGCTCCCTAGATTATTTTTGACGTATTTTTGCTACTTTATGTCGTTTTTTTAATTTATACTCTTGAAAACTCCCTATGTTAAATTATTGACAACTAACTTTGGTTATGTTACCATCAAATTGTAACCACTTATTAATGACTTTATTTGAAAAGTCATATATTTTTAAACTAGTTTGTTAAAAAAATAACAAAATATTTTATAAGTTTATTGTTGTAGCATTTTAAAAAATACACACTATATTAGTATTGATTATAAGGAGGAGTTTTGAATGTCTGAAAACAAAAAAGTTAAATCAGAAACACCTGCAGTAGATGCTGCCGCTATGGTAGAGACTTTAGTTAAAAATGCCGGAAAAGCTCTCGAAGAATACATGTCCCTTTCTCAGGAACAAGTGGATGAAATTACAAAAGCTATGGCTCTGGCTGGTCTGTCTGAACAAATGTATCTTGCAAAACTGGCCGTGGAAGAAACTGGCCGTGGTATATTTGAAGACAAAGTTACTAAAAACATCTTTGCAACTGAATATGTTTATCACAGCATTAAATATGATAAAACAGTTGGTATCATCAGTGAAAATGAAGAAGAAGGTTATATGGAAATAGCAGAACCAGTAGGCATAGTTGCCGGTGTTACGCCAGTAACAAACCCAACTTCTACTACTTTATTCAAAGCTATTATCAGTGCTAAAACCCGTAACCCTATCATCTTTGGTTTTCACCCATCTGCTCAAAAATGCTCTTCTGAAGCTGCTCGCATTGTAAGAGACGCTGCCATTAAAGCAGGAGCTCCTGAGTATTGTATCCAATGGGTTGAATACCCTTCTATTGAAGCAACTAATGCACTTATGAATCATCCTAATGTTTCTATGATTTTGGCAACAGGTGGTTCTGGTATGGTTCGTGCCGCTTATTCATCTGGCAAACCCGCTCTTGGCGTTGGCCCAGGTAATGTACCAGCTTTTATCGAAAAAACTGCAAATCTTGAAAGATCTCTTACAGACCTTATCCTTTCAAAATCCTTTGATAATGGTATGATTTGTGCTTCTGAACAAGCTGCAATTATAGAAGCTCCTATTTATGACAAAGCTATCGCTTTCATGACTAAACAAGGCTGCTATTTCGCAACTAAAGAAGAAATCAAAAAACTCGAACCTATCGTTATTAATCCTGAAAAACAAATGGTTAATCCTAATATCGTAGGAAAATACCCTTACGAAATAGCTGCACTGGCTGGTATTACTATTCCTAAAGATACCAAAGTACTTTGCTGTGAAATAGAGGGTGTGGGGGCTGAGCATCCACTATCTCGCGAAAAACTTTCTCCTGTTCTTGCTGTTGTCAAAGCAAAAAATGCTGAAGAAGGTATTAAAATGGCTGAAATCATGGTAGAGCTTGGTGGACTTGGTCACTCATCTGTTATTCATTCTACTGATGACGCAATCATAGAAGAATTCGCGCAAAGATTAAAAACTGGTCGTGTCATTGTTAACTCACCTTCAACCCATGGTGCAATCGGTGATATTTACAATACCAATATGCCTTCACTTACCCTTGGCTGCGGATCTTATGGACACAACTCCACAACTTCTAACGTAACAGCAGTGAACTTAATCAATAAGAAAAGGGTGGCGAAAAGACGCGTGAATATGCAGTGGTTTAAGATTCCAGAAAAGATTTATTTTGAACAAGGTTCTGTTCAATATTTAGCTAAAATGCCTGATATCTCCCGCGTACTCATTGTAACAGATCCTATGATGGTTCAATTAGGTTATGTTGAAAAACTAACTTACCAGCTTAATAAAAATCCAAATAAAGTAGCTATAGAAATTTTCAGTGAAGTAGAACCTGATCCAGACCTTGTAACTGTACGTAAAGGCTGTGAAATGATGCGTTCTTTCAAACCAGATGTTATCATCGCTCTTGGCGGTGGTTCTCCAATAGATGCTGCTAAAGGTATGTGGTTATTCTACGAACATCCAGAAGCTGACTTCATTGGCATGGCTCAAAAATTCTTAGATATCAGGAAACGTATTTATAAGTTCCCTAAAATGGGTAATAAAGCTAAATTCGTGGCTATTCCTACAACCTCTGGTACAGGTTCTGAGGTAACTTCTTTTGCAGTTATTTCTGACCGTTCTAAAAACATGAAGTACCCACTGGCAGACTATGAATTAACACCAAATGTAGCTATTATTGATGCTGAATTTGTTATGAGTGTGCCAGCTGCTGTAACTGCTGATACTGGTCTTGATGTTTTGACCCATGCAATAGAAGCTTACGTGTCTATCTTAGCTTCTGATTATACGGATGCACTGGCTATGAAAGCCATTCAGCTTGTATTTGAATACTTGCCACGTTCTTATAAAAATGGTGCAAAAGATCCGCTTGCCAGAGAAAAAATGCACAATGCATCTTGTATCGCTGGGATGGCCTTTACCAACGCTTTCCTTGGTATCAACCACTCACTTGCTCACAAACTTGGGGCTCAGTTCCATATTTCTCATGGTCGTGCCAATGCTATACTTCTACCTCATGTTATTGCTTATAACGGGGTAACTACACCAACAAAGTTCACAAGCTTCCCTAAATACGAAAAATTTATTGCTCCAGAAAAATATGCAGAAATCGCTCGTAACCTCGGACTCAAAGCTTCTACTCCTGAAGAAGGTGTTAAATCTCTTATCAAAGCAGTTCAGGATTTGATGAAAGAACTGAATGTACCTTCAACCATTAAAGAAACAGGTATTGATGAAAAGACTTATCTTTCAGTAATCAATGACTTATCTTATAAAGCTTTTGAAGACCAGTGTACAACAGCTAATCCAAGACTTCCAAAAGTTGTTGAGTTAGAAGACCTTTATAGAAAAGCTTATTTCGGCAAATAAGCTGGACTGATCGCTTCTAAGAAAGACCCTCAAACAAACGAATTCCCTCATATTATAAATATTAAAACGCCTGTATGCTCAGCATAACAGGCGTTTTGTTATTATTTGATTTTGAAAGCTTGTACTGAGAAATTTAACTTGTCCATTTGAGCTGTAAGTTTATTGGCTAGCTGGAAAAGCTGCTCAATCACGGTCCTTTGTTCTTCACTTAAAGCATTGACCTGCTCAGTAGCCGAAGCGGTCTCTTCTGTCACCCATTTGATTCTATCTATTTTACTTGACATATCTTCCCTTAAATTTTCCATGTTGCTTACCTGACCTTTTACTTGTCCAAGCTCTGTATCCATCTGCTTTAACCTCTCAATGATATGATTAAATGCATAATAGGTCTTTTGTACCGCGTCTTCCTGATCTTCGAAAATGTGATTTGCATTTTTTACTAATTCCACAGCATCTTTTGTTTTGCTTTCAATCGTGTTTAAAGTTAATCTTACGTTTTTAGTTGACTTTTTGGACTGCTCTGCCAGCAGGCGTACCTCCTGGGCAACAACGGCAAAGCCCTTACCTACTTCTCCTGCCCTAGCTGCTTCAATACTCGCATTGAGGGCTAACAAATTGGTTTGTTCACTAATACCATCCACCAACTTCATGATATCTTCTATACTTTTAGTCAAAAAGCTTAACTCTGTGATACTCGTTTTGATCTTATGAGAAATCTGGATAGAAGAATCCATGGTTTGATTGAGACGCTCCATACTTTCAGCGGCCTCTCCAATCATCACCTTGGCTCCTTGGTTATTATCAAAAATACAGCCAGTTTCTTTCATAACTTGTTGGATGCTTTCAGATAAGGTATCCATGGCCTCTGAACTTTTTCCCGCATCCTCTGCCTGGTTAGTTGAACCCTTGGTAATGTCTTCTATTGAAAGTGCCAACTGGTTAAAAGCCTCTACGGACTGCTCAGTGGATAACTTGAGAGATCTTCCGTCCTCTAAAGTATCTGATACAACTCCCTTTGTTTCTTCCAAAAGCCTTCTGATATTGGCAATCATATGGTTAAAACTTGTACATAGTAATCCCATCTCATCATAACGCTGCTCGTCAGTTTGAACGGTCAGATCACCACTCTCTGCTTTTTTCATAAGCTGCATAATTTTAATGATCGGCATTGAAAAATGCTTAGATACGACCACCCCTACAGCAACAGCTAAGATACCCGCAACGATTACCAATAACCAAATCATAAAACTCGCTTTTGAGAGTTGACTGGTAAGGGATTTCTCTGGGATTTCGGCAACTACTTTCCAGCCATTACTCACCGCCGCATAGGCGATAAGATGTCCATTCTCAATGCCGCTTCCAGACTCTTCATCTTGTAGGATACTATTTAGGATATACTCTTCCGCTTTTTCCTGATACGTATCTTTATTATAGATCATGTTGCCCTTCTGATCGACAATGTAAACATTGGCCCCCGCCAGCAGCTTGATTTCTTCAAGTCCTTCAATAACCGTATTTAACTTGATTTGGCATATCATGAGGCCAAAGTCTTCCCCAATCATAGCGTTTTTAACTTTCCTAATGAAATAAATCCTCTTTGTGTCTTTACCTAACCCCTTTTGCCAAAGAGCTTCCCCATTTATTTGAAGCTTTTTAGCTTCCATGATATCCTCATTAGTCAGCAGTGGTATTTTCCCTATAATCGTTCCGTCATCATGGATGAGGGCGACGCTTTCTATACTCTTTTCAATAGAGCCCACATAAACTAAACCCTGTGCTAAGTCCTGAACAGCCCTCATTTTTTTTACTTGATCCTTATCGGCAGCTTCATAGTTTGCAAGCAATTGCGTATTGGTATTATTGAGATCATTTACTACAAACTTTGTCATATTCTTTTCTATATCATTGACAAAATAATTCACGCTGGATCTGGTCTGTTTGACCATATCCATCGTAAGCTGCTCACTTGTATTTTTAATAGTACTGTTGGATATGGAGGACGAAATAATATTAACTATAAAAAGGGGTATGATTGCAAAAAGTACACAAATAATGATAAGTTTCGTTTTGATAGACGTGTTTTTAAATCCTTTACTTTGCTTGAACTGCATAGCATTCCTCCCTATAAGCTTAATAACCACACAGTAAATCTTATCATATCTTTATTGAATATCAATGAAATTTATTGTAGTGCAAATATTTACTGTGTATAATATGCTCTATAGGAAAGCACAATAAAACAAAATATTGCAAATTTTATCATCATTCTATTATTACCTTAATAAATCTTTATATCTAAATACATTTTGTGTATAATATCACTGGTATTAAGTATAAGTACCTCATTTATTAGATTACTTTTATCTACCTCCACCGTGATATAATCTGTCATTTTTACCTTTTCACCGTTAGAAATAACAACATAATTTACCTTATAGTTAAATTTTACACTATCTCGTTCTTTAAATTGCTTGACCTTTTTAATTCTTATTTTTTCTGTTTTTTCTCCCTTTATTCTTTGAAAAAACTGTGGATAAATAAATCCTACCCTGCTTGATACAAACCTTTCATACCCCTCTGGTGAAAAATATTGCTCTACTAAAATAGGCAATCCCTCTTTATTTTTTTCCAAATCACTATAGGTACTGCAATTTGTCATTTTTGCAATCAACACCTGCGCTGTCTTGTTCTGGCTGTGTCCAGAACACCCCGCCAAAAATAATATACTCAATATCCCCATCAGTATTTTTTTCATCACAACCCCCTATATCCCTCTTTTATAAAGGTAGGCACGTCCTTCGTTGCCTATGTGTTCTATTGCGCCAATATGCTTTAGTACGTTAAGCGCCGTCTGTGCCCTTCTTAAACTCAATCCTGTATGAGTTTTAAAATCTTTTGCAGTAAATGCCTCACTTAACGTGTCCGGTATCAATTTGGTATAATCTTTTAAAGACGCAATATGTATTTCCTCTACAAGCTCCAGCGGGATTCTGTCCTTACGACACGCCCCTCTTTTTTTATCTTTACTCCACCCATTTAGCAGCTTGTATTCTTCCATATTCATAAGCAGGATACAAATAGAAAGATTGGGATGGAGCAGTACAGTCTTTATTTTATACAGTTCAAAAAATATGTCATAAGGTACTCCCTTTTTAGGAGATTTGCGCTTTAAGCTGACCTCCCCTGTCTCTATATCAATCCATGAAAGCCATTTTGTATAAGCGATAGGATAGATAATGGTTACCTTATGTTGTTCAAGAAAATAATCCAGTTTTTTTCTAAGCTGTGAAAAATCTCTTGTCTGAATTTCCTTAATTCCCTCATCATGACAAATATCTGCTACAAAACGCCCCATTTTTATTTCATGAAGAGATGCGTCTGGCTCTGCATAATATTTCAAAATAGCATGAAGAGACCTTTCCTTTAGAGTGCCTATCCCTTCCTGCTTCCCCTTATTTTGCAGCACACTTTGTTTGGCCTGCTCAAATCTTTCTTGATCCATCAGCTGTTCCATTTATTTTTCATACTCATATATCAAATAGTTGCATTCCTGCATACCCAAAGCTTGATACGTATTTTGTGCCGTATGATTTTCTTTTTCTACATAAAGTCTAATACCGGTTATATGCTTATCCCCATCGCACATGTCTTTGATATGTTGATATAAGGCTTTAAAAACACCTTGCTTTCTGTACGCTGCATCAACATAAACACTTTGGACCCATAAGAAAAGTCCATTTCTCCAGTCACTCCACTCATACGTGTACATAATCTGACCAGCGACTTTGCCGTCTATCTCACAAACATGATAAACGCCTTTGCTCTCATCCTTTAAAAGTTCTCTAACACCTTTTGTAAGAGTTTCCATATCTAATATTTTTTCTTCAGTTTCTTTAGCTAAGTTATAGTTATATGCTGCAATAACTTCTGCGTCATCTATTGTTGCTTTTCTAATCTTCATGTGTATATCTCCTCCGTTACATTTTTAGGTATTATCTCCTCTAATATAGTAACATATTTAGCCGCAGACTTATAAAAGGTTTTGAACTTTATCTAAAATAATACCTGCCAATTCTCGTTTACTCATTAGAGGATACTCCTTTACATTTCCTTCTTTATCAATAATCGCTGCGATATTTGTATCCGTTTTAAAACCTGCATTTTCTTCCGCAATATTATTAGCCACTATAAAATCAAGATTTTTATGGTGTATTTTTTGTAGTGCGTATTCTAACACATCATTGGTTTCGGCAGCAAAACCGACTAAAACTTTATTTCCTTTTTGCCTTCCTAAACTTTGCAGTATATCTGGGTTTCTAATGAGTTTAAGTTGTATATCTTCTCCTGTTTTTTTAATTTTTGTAGAACTAATTGTCTCTGGTCTGTAGTCCGCCACCGCCGCTGCCTTAATCACCGCATCTGTCCCGGTAAAGTATTTAAAGACAGCCTCATGCATTTGCAGGGCGCTGCCTACATCTATTCTCTCCACACCCCAAGGACATGGTAGTGTGGTCGGTCCTGAGATTAGTTTAACCACTGCACCTCTTCGAGCTGCCTCCTCTGCTATGGCATAGCCCATCTTACCTGATGAATGATTGGTAATATACCTCATGGGATCTATTGCCTCTACAGTAGGACCTGCTGTCACTAAAATATGCTTACCTTCTAGATCATGACTTTTCTTCAATAAACTTAAAACAACCTCTATAATATCCTCCGGTTTTGCGAGTTTCCCTTTTCCCCTATCCCCACAGGCCAAAAAACCACTATCTGGCTCTATAAAATGGTAACCTTTACTTTTTAAAAAATCAATATTTTCTTGTACAATAACATTCTCATACATGGCTGTATTCATAGCCGTGGCAAAAACTATAGGGCATCTGGCTGCCATAATAGTTGTTGTCAGCATATCATCTGCAATGCCGTGGGCAACTTTGCCTATAACATTAGCTGTAGCCGGTGCCACTAAAAACAAATCCGCCTTTTTAGCTAATGCAATATGTTCTACTTCCCAGCTTTTTGTTCTTTTGAAGGTGTCTGTTACCACTTCATGATTTGAAAGTGTCTCAAATGACAACGGTGTGACAAATTCGCTTGCATTCTGAGTTAGAATAACATGGGTTTCTATTTCCTGCTTTCTGAGACCGCTTACTACATCTAGTGCTTTATAGGCTGCTATGCCTCCTGTGACTCCTATAACTACATTTTTTTTCATCTGTTCCTCCTATTTCATTGCCTTATTCCTATAACTAAAACAGCAGACCTAAAAGTCTGCAGTTATAGATTACTTTATAGTATTCTCTTTCTTAATACTTCTTATAAATACAGGGGCAATGGTTTTTCCTACTGTTACCGTAATAAGCGCACTGACAATAGCTTCAGGTACACCATTAATACCAACAATCCCCATGATAAATCCAAATAAAACATCATAACTAATACCCTTGACTTCCGCATAACTTTGCCCAAAAAACAAATAAATACTACTCATCACCAATACCGTATTGGTCAATGAACCGATAAGCCCCGCCCCCACATATGCAAAAATCTTAGACTTATCGTGTTTGGATATAAACTTAAAACTATAATAAGAAGTGATACCTATGAGTATTCTGGGAATCATAACAACAACTAAACTCCACCCATTGCCCTGCATATCTCCTACAGCATAAAAAGGTGAAAAAACAAAAGATGTAATCGTTGGATTTATTGTATTAATAATCAGTGAAATAAATCCAAAAATCCCTCCTAACAGCGCTCCCGCTGCGGGTCCAAGCAGTACACTTCCCAAAATAACAGGAATATGTACTGTTGTGGCTCTTGTCACGCCTATTGGTATAAATCCAAGGGGGGTGCACGCAAGAATAACTTCGATGGCTGCAAAAATTGCAATAAGCACCATCTTTTTAGTATCAAACGACTTGTTCATAAAACTTCCTCCTTTTAACTACCGCTCTTTTATAAAGATGCAGCGTATGAGAAGAGCACTAAAAAAAGCGCTCTTCTCTATTGTAAAATTATTTAGTTAAAATATCTAGCCTATTTGATTTAAAGCATTTTCAATATCTGCAATAAGGTCATTAACATCTTCAAGCCCAACCGATAAGCGAATAAGTTCTGGTTTAACTCCTGCTGCTTTAAGCTGCTCTTCATTTAACTGTGCATGAGTTGTGCTTGCTGGATGAATAACAAGTGATTTAGCATCAGCTACATTGGCAAGAAGTGAGAAAATCTCTAACTTATTAATGAACTCAATTGCTGTCTCTTTATCCTTGAGTCCAAAGGTAAAAATAGCTCCTGCACCTTTTGGAAAATATTTCTTTCCTAATTCGTAGTATTTATTTCCTTCTAGCCCAGGATGTTCAACCCAAGACACTTTAGGATGATTTTGAAGATAAGTTGCTATTTTGATTGCATTTTCTACGTGTCTTTCTACTCTTAGGGATAATGTCTCAAGTCCCTGTAAGAAAAGGAATGCATTAAATGGACTAAGAGATGCTCCCGTATCTCTTAGAAGTTGTACCCTTGCTTTAAAGATAAATGCAAGAGGTCCAAAGGCATCTGCATAAATTAAACCATTATAGCTTGGATCAGGTGTTGTATAACCCTTGAATTTACCACTGGCAGCCCAATCAAAATTGCCTCCGTCTACGATAACACCACCAATACTTGTTCCATGACCACCTATATATTTCGTAGCAGAATGAACAACGATATCTGCTCCAAATGTGATAGGTTTGATGAGGTATGGGGTACCAAAAGTATTATCTACAATAAGAGGAATACCATGTTTGTGAGCTACAGCCGCCACTGCTTCTATATCCACCACATTAATACTTGGATTACCTAATGATTCGATAAAGATAGCTTTTGTTTTGTCATTGATTGCTGCTTCAAAGTTCTCTGCTTGATCAGGATTAACAAACTTTGTCACAATCCCATAGTTTGGCAGTGTATTTGCAAATAAATTGTAAGTCCCTCCGTATAAAGTACTTGCTGAAACAATCTCATCTCCTGTACCTGCAACATTTAAAATAGAGTATGTGATTGCAGCTGAACCGGAAGCTACTGCAAGCGCTGCTTTTCCTCCTTCTAATAATGCAATTCTTTTTTCAAATACATCATTTGTAGGATTCATAATACGTGTATAGATATTACCTAACTCTTTTAATCCAAATAAGTTCGCTGCATGTTCTGTATTATCAAAAACATAAGATGATGTTTGATAAATAGGTACTGCTCTTGATTTTGTGGTAGGATCTACCTCTTGTCCTCCATGAATTTGTAAGGTGTCAAAACTCCAATTTGCCATAACTGTATTCCTCCTTATATTTTTTATATTATCTTTATAGTTAGTGCTTGTAAACTATTTATAAAATCCAAAAACCCCTCTTCCTAAGAAGAGGGGTAACTTGTCACACCTTATCTCCCAGGATATACCTGCTGGAATTAGCACCTTGTCAAATTGCTTTGACGGTTGCCGGGTATCATCGGGCCAGTCCCTCCACCTCTCTGGATAAGTATATTTAATTTATCTCATTGTATTCCTATCGCCTTACTGTGTCAATACTTTTTATAAAATTTTATCTTTAAATTTTATAAAAGAATAAATCAAAGAAATTTTCATGAAGTTTCTCTTAAAGTTCCACAAATCTCTTTAAAAGCGCTTTGCCGTAACTGTGATTTTGTGCCGTATACAATAAATGGTCCACATCATAACCTTGGTTTGCAATCCGCTCTCTTCCAAGCTCCATATACTCTTTTAAAAGGTCAGCTGTAAACTCGGGATGAAACTGGACACCCCAAACATTATCCTTAAAACGTAAAGCATGGTGCTCCTCAAAAGCGTTTTTGGCCAAAACAACTGCCTCCGATGGAACTTGTTTTACTGTTTGAGCGTGGGCTACATACGCTCTAATGTCAGAGGGAAGTCCTCCAAAAAGTTTATCTTCCTTACTCTCATCAGTAAGCTGCACCAAGGTATCCCCGTATTCTTCTCCTTTAGGATGATAGTCTACTACCCCACCTAATGCATGTGCTAACAGCTGATGCCCATAGCAGATCCCCAGAATGGGAATATCTTTTTGGGATAGTTCTAAAAGCCACTTACTAACATATTTAGTCCAGGCCAGAGCATCTGTTATCATTGCCTTTGAACCTGTTATAATGACTGAAGATATTGAATCTAAGTGATCTGGTAATAGGGCGCCTTCATAGACTGGTACCACCATCGCCTGATCTAAAGGTATCTCCAATTGATTACAGATCAAGTTCTCAAAATCCCCAAATTTATCTTGTATAAATTGACCAATCGTTCCTGTTTTAATAATAAGTAGCTTTTTCATTCCCCATCCCCCAAATCATCTCTCATTTTTGTTCTCTTCATCTCTCTGGATGAGTTTATTTAATTTATATCATTGTATTCCTAGTGGTTTACTATGTCAACACTTTTTTGTCTTTTATATTAAATAAACTGCGTATATTCCTCACGGGTATTAATATTGATGAAACAACTGAGCTTTGGGTCAAGCGGTAACAGTTCCTTTTCATATAAAATTTTAGCATCTATTTTCTTGATGAAATCTACCATCTTTAGCTCTTCCTTACCTATCTGCTTCTCAATAATAGGCAGACAGTCCCTAGAATAGGCGGCGAATAAGGGGTGGTAACTCTCTTTGACATAGGGGACTACCGCCTGATACCCTCTCAGTCCAGCCAGATAGCTTGTGACCTCCAGGTTGATAAAAGGCATATCACAGGCTGCAATAACACAGTGGTGATACCCAGCCTTCATCAGGCCCGTATACAGTCCACCTAAAGGCCCCTTACCCTTAATGAGATCTGGCACAACCTGAATAGAGGTATCTTCGCAAATCCGCGGGTTATTTGAAATAATAATCACTTCTTCAAATACGCTTTGAAATACCTCTAAGACACGCTGAATAAAGGTTTGACTATTGATTTGAAGAAGTGCCTTATCCTCTCCCATCCGGCTGCTCTTTCCTCCTGCAATGATTAACCCTGTCATTTTCATCGATTCTCACAGCCTTTACCTAGCAACCCCGCCCGAGCTTCTATAAAATCTGTAATCTTCTCTGTATCATTTAAATTCAGAACAGGCATAGGAACAATTACCTCTTCATCGCTGGCAACAGCTATCACTGCCTCTAAGTTATAATCCGGCCGATTGCAAAGGAGCTGACTATCAGCTTCCTTACGATGCACCTCTATTTTTGGAAATTTATTTTGTCTAAAGCCTTCAATGAGAATGATATCTACATCTACAAACATTTTTAAGATGGTCTCAATCTCTAATTCTTCCTTAAGTATCCTCACCAATCCTAATTGTTCTGCCGAAGCAATAATGACCTGCTCTGCCCCCGCATGGGTAAAGCGGTAACTATCTTTCCCTTTTTTGTCTATTTCAAATTGATGTGCATCATGCTTTAAAGCCCCTACCCTATATCCACGCCCCTTTAAACTATAAATTATCTTTTCAATTAATGTTGTCTTGCC